>CAJXSB010000442.1 GCA_913060435.1 uncultured Desulfococcus sp. | reverse complement strand
GCCGCCGAACTCGCCGCTGAAGTAGAAGGGCAGGGCCCCGAAGGCGCCGACGGCCATCCAGCCGAGGGCGACGATCCCCATCCCCTCCCGCTGGCTGACATAGTCGGTCCGGGCGTTCTTCCTGCGGAGAATCAGAAAAAAAGCGCCGCCCACGGCCAGGGTGATGCCCATCGATTTCAGGAAGGGGCGGGGGCTGGCATCAGAGTAGATCAGGCTTACGGCGAGGGGTAGCAGCATGAAAAGCCCGAGGAAGAAGACCAGGATACCGACGACATAGAAGATGTAGTGCCAGCGCATTTAGAAATACTCCAGCTTGACCGCCAGGATCTTTTCGATCTTCGGGATGGCCTCCCGGCGGGCGAAGATGATGATCCGGTCGTTGGGGGCCACCACGCTCTGCCCGGTCGGGATGATCACGTTTTCCCCCCGCAGGATGGTCGTGACAAGCACGCCCTTGGGAAAGGGGACGTCCATCAGAGGCTTGCCGACGATGTCGGTGGTCTCCAGCGCCACCGCCTCCATGATTTCGGCGTCTTCGCCGCGGATCGAGACCGAGCTCAGCACCTTGCCCCGGCGGATGTGCTGAAGGATGCTGTTGATGGCCGACAGCCGCGGGTCGACGACCTGATTGATCCCGATGGTGTGCATCAGCGGGAAATAGCTGAATTTGGAGATCTTGGTGATGGTCTTCCATGCCCCCAGGCGCTTGGCCAGGAGCGATGCCAGGATATTGGTCTCGTCGTCGTCGGTCAGGGTGATCACCATGTCCGCATCCTGAATGTTCTCCTCCTTGAGGAGGGCCTGGTCGGAGCCGTCCCCGCAGAGGACGACGGTGCGGTGCAGTTTTTCGGCCATGAGGGAGCAGCGGTCGGGGCGCTTTTCGATGATCTTGGTGTGGATCGACTTCTGCTCGAGCCGCGAGGCCAGCCGCAGGGAGATGCGGCCGCCGCCGATGATCAGGACGCGGCGCACCGGGTCGGCGTGTTTGTTGAACTGGCGGAGCGATGCCTCGAGATGTTCGTCGTCGGTGATGAAATAGATAAGGTCGCCGGGCAGCAGCCGATCCTTCCCCGACGGGACGATCAGGGTCTCATCCCGGATGATGGCGAATATCAGGGGGCGGTGGCCCTGGATCCGGTCGGGCAGCTCCAGCAGGCGGCTGCCGGCCAGGGGGGTGGCATCGTCGAGCCGGATGCCGATGAATTTGACGCGCCCCCCGGCAAACTCCCCCACATCCGCGGCGTTGGGAACGCTGATCAAGTGCTCGATGGTCGTGACGACCTCCATCTCGGGGTTGATGACGGTGTCGATGTTGGGGGCGTTCCGGCAGAAGAGCTCGTGGTATTGGTCGTAGTCGCCGCTGCGGATCCGGGCCAGCTTCTTGGTGGACGGCGAGAGGATGTTGGCCACCATGCAGGCCACGAGGTTGGTCTCGTCGCTGTTGGTGACGGCGAGCATGATCTCGGCCTCCCGGATGCCGGCTTCCTCCAGGATTTCGGGGCTGCTGCCGATGCCGATCATCGTCTGGACGTCGATGTGGTCGGAGACCCGACGGATGGCGGCGGCATCGTGGTCGATGATGACCACCTCCTTGTTTTCCCGAACAAGATGGCTGGCAATGTGGAAGCCGACTTCGCCGGCGCCGACGATGATAATCTTCAAGGGATGACACTCCTCGTCAGGGTATGGATCGAAAGCGGTATCAAACCGCTGTGGCCGCCACGCGCCCGCCCCATGCCGGGCGCCGCTCGAAAAACAGCCGTTCCCGCTTTACTATAGCGAAAAGGGCGTGTCAATCTCCTGGCCGGGAGTCGCCGTCTTCGGTGGGGAGCAGCGGGCCGGGACGGGGGAGTTATGGTACGAGGAAAAGTCCGGCGCAGAAAAGGACTGCGCCCAGGAGGACCAGCCAGTCGAGACGGGTCGCCCCAAAGGCGGGTCCGGTGCGATCCTCGCTGTAGCAGCGGGCCTCCATGGCGGCGACCAGGCGGTCGGCATCCTCGAAGATGCGCCGGAGGAGGGCGATGGTGAGGACCGCCATGCGGGCCACCGGGTTTTTCCGGCATTCGATGCACCGGGCCCGCTGGGCATCGGAGGTTTCCCGGGCCTGGTCCAGCACCATGGGGATGAAGCGGACCAGGAGGCTGATCATGGTGCCGGCCCGGCGCTCGGGGATCCCCGGGACCGGCGCGAGGAGCCAGATGACGGCGCCCCGGAGCTCCGAGGGTCGGGTGGCGACGACGAAGAGGATGGCGGCGGCCGCCACGCAGGCCGGGCGCCAGCAGACCCGCCCCCCGGCCAGGACCCCCTCGCGGGTGACGGACACGCCCGCCGCCGACAGGAGGGCTTCCCCGGGCGTCGACAGGGCGCGGGCAATGAAGACCAGCACCAGCAGGAGGACGAAATAGCGCATCTCCCGGGCCATGGATGCCAGGGGGATGCCGGTGTGGCGGAGGGCGGCGAGGATCAGCACCGTGAGGGCGGCCAGCCCCCGGAAATCCGCCTGGAGGGTGGCGATGCCGACCATGGCCAGCAGGATGAGCTTGAAGCGTGGGTCGAGCCGGTGGGGGATCGACCGGCCGGGCCGGAAACCGAGGGGCGTTGGTTGGGGCACGGCGTCACCCCAGCCAGGAGGTGAGGGGCAGGCCGTTCCGGGAGGCTTCGGGCTCCCTCACCCCGAAGGACTCGACCCCTTTGACCGCATCCGCCGGTGCCCCGTCCCGGACGACGGCGCCCGCCCGGATCACTACCAGGCGGTCGGCATGGGAGAGAACCTTTTCCAGGTCGTGGGTGGTCAGGAGGATGGTGTGGCCGGCCCGGTGGAGCGCAATGACCTGTTCGAGCACCTGGCGGACCCCGGGGTAGTCGAGGTTGGAGAAGGGCTCGTCCAGGACCATCACCTCGGGCTGCATGGCCAGCACACCGGCCAGGGTCAGACGGCGCTTTTCACCGCCCGACAGCAGATGGGGCCGCTGGTGGCGCTTGTGGGCCAGCCCCACCGCTTCCAGTGCCGCGTCCACCCGTCGGGTGATTTCCGCACGCGGCAGACAGAGGTTTTCCGGTCCGAAGGCCACGTCTTCGTCCACGGTTTCGCCCACGATCTGGGCGTCGGCATGCTGGAAGACCATGCCCACCTGCCGCCGCACACCGCGGGGGTCCTCCCGCGTGCAGCGCCCGTTCACGAGAACCCGGCCCCGCTGGGGGAGCAGCAGGGCGTTCAGGTGCTTGAGCAGGGTCGTCTTGCCGGAGCCGTTGGCCCCGGCCACCACCACCAGTTCGCCGGCGGCGATCTCCAGGGACAGGTCCTCGAGCCCGCGGCTGCCGTCGCTATAGCGAAAGCGCACCGCTTCCAGTCGAATCATGGGGTCGGCCACGGTCGTAAGGTCCTCAGCGGCTGGTT
>CAJXSB010000441.1 GCA_913060435.1 uncultured Desulfococcus sp. | reverse complement strand
CGAACAGGTCGACTTTGCGCGGGTCCGGAGCTGCGACCGGATGAAGCTCTTCATCAGCGCCACCAGCGTCCGGAACGGACAGGTCCAGGTCTTCGACCGCCGGCACCTGACTGCAGACATGATCATGGCCTCGGCCTGCCTGCCCCAGCTTTTCCAGGCGGTGACCGTGGACGGCGAGGACTACTGGGATGGGGGGTACGCGGGAAACCCGGTCCTCTTCCCCTTTGCCTACCGCACCGATACCCGGGATATCCTCATCGTGCAGATCAACCCCCTCACCTGCCAGAAGACGCCGACGGAGGCCCAGGAGATCCTCGACCGGGTCAACGAGATCACCTTCAACGCGAGCCTCCTGGCCGAGCTCCGGGCCATCGAGTTCGTGGGGCGGCTCCTGGACCAGGGGGCCATCGACCCCGAACGCTACCACCGGATGCGCATCCATATCATCCACGACCCCGAAGGCTTTGCCCCCCTCAACGCCTCGAGCAAGATGAACGCCGAAGCGGCATTCCTGGAGCACCTCTTCGACATGGGCCGCCGCGCGGCGGAACGATGGCTCTCGGCCCACTTCGACCAGATCGGCCGGGAATCGACCGTCGATCTCCGGTCCATCCTCCACGGATGCGCCGACAAACCGGCCTGATCCGGGGCGCCCAGCGGCCGCAACACCCCCTGCACGCCGCGGCCCAACCCTTCCGGGCGGGCGAGTCCGGCTTGACAAGAGCGCCGGAACGGTTTACGAGACACTCATGCCCACAGCGGCCCACCGTCCCCGTCATGCCGCGTCCGGTCGCCCCTGGCGGCCGCACGCCGGATCCTGTCCATCCATCCGAACAAAGGGGAAGATCGCCATGTTTACCGATTCGCAGATTTCCGCGGCCATGAAAATACAGCCGGACGCCGCCCTGCCGCCCATGCCGGCCTTTGTGCCGGGCGTCCGGCGGGCCCCCGACCGGGGATTCCGCCTTTCCCGCGCCCAGACGGAGATGGCCCTCAAAAACGCCCTCCGCTACGTTCCCGAAAAACACCACGCCCGGCTGGCCCCCGAGTTTCTGGACGAACTGACGACCCGGGGCCGGATCTACGGCTACCGGTTCCGGCCCGAGGGGCCCATCACGGCGCGTCCGGTGGACGCCTATCCGGGGAAATGCCTTGCCGGCAGGGCATTCCAGCTCATGATCGACAACAACCTCGACTTTGACGTGGCCCTCTACCCCTACGAGCTGGTCACCTACGGCGAGACGGGCAGCGTCTGCCAGAACTGGATGCAGTACCGGCTCATCCGGCGCTACCTGGAGGAGCTCACCGAAAACCAGACCCTGGTGATGCAGTCGGGCCACCCCCTGGGCCTCTTCCAGTCGCCGCCCGACGCCCCCCGGGTCGTCATCACCAACGGCCTCATGGTCGGACTCTACGACAACCCCGAGGACTGGGAGATCGCCGCCCAGATGGGGGTCTCGTCCTACGGCCAGATGACCG
Organism: uncultured Desulfococcus sp.; assembly: GCA_913060435.1. Classification (GTDB taxonomy): domain Bacteria; phylum Desulfobacterota; class Desulfobacteria; order Desulfobacterales; family Desulfococcaceae; genus Desulfococcus. Next base: position 1,920 of record CAJXSB010000441.1, on the reverse strand, counting down.
CCGGGGGCTGGATGTACATCGGCCCCCAGGGCATCGTCCACGGCACCTACAACACCCTCCTCAACGCCGGGCGAAAGCAGTGCGGGGTGGCGCCCGACCAGGACCTGGGCGGGCTGCTCTTCGTCTCGTCGGGCCTGGGGGGCATGAGCGGGGCCCAGCCCAAGGCCGCGGCCATCGCCGGCGCCGTGTCGGTGATCGCCGAGGTCGACGCCTCCCGGATCCGCACCCGCCTCGACCAGGGCTGGGTCGATGCGGTCTCGCCGGACCCGGACGAAACCTTCACCAGGGCCGCCGCCGCGACCCGCGCCAGAACCCCGCTCTCCCTCGCCTACCACGGCAACATCGTCGATCTCCTGGAGTACATCGCGGCCAAGAACATTCGCGTCGACCTCCTCTCGGACCAGACCTCCTGCCACGTGGCCTATGACGGCGGCTACTGCCCCCAGGGGGTGACATTCGAGGAGCGGACCCGGCTCCTAGCCACCGACCGGGCCGGATTCCGCACCCTGGTGGACAAGAGCCTCCGGCGGCATTTCGAGCTGGTCCGGACCCTTGCGGCCCGCGGGGTCTATTTCTTCGACTACGGCAACGCCTTTTTGAAGGCGGTCTTCGACGCCGGCGTTCCGGAGGTTGCCCGAAACGGCCGGGACGCCAAGGACGGGTTCATCTTCCCCTCCTATTTCGAGGACATCATGGGCCCGATCTTCGACTACGGCTACGGGCCGTTCCGGTGGGTCTGCCTCTCGGGGAAGCCCGAGGACCTCGCCCAGACCGACCGGGCCGCCATGGCCTGCATCGACCCCGGCCGCCGGGCCTACGACCGGGACAACTGGGCCTGGATCCGGGACGCCGAGAAGCACCGGCTGGTGGTGGGCAGCCAGGCACGCATCCTCTACCAGGACGCTGCGGGGCGGAGGTCCATCGCCCTGCGGTTCAACGCCATGGTCCGCGCCGGGAAGGTGGGGCCCATCATGCTGGGGCGGGACCACCACGACCCCGGCGGCACCGACTCCCCCTTCCGGGAGACGGCCAACATCCGGGACGGCAGCAACGTGACCGCCGACATGGCGACCCACTGCTTCGCGGGCAACGCGGCCCGGGGAATGTCCCTGGTGGCGCTCCACAACGGGGGCGGGGTCGGCATCGGCAAGGCCGTCAACGGCGGCTTCGGCCTGGTCCTCGACGGCAGCGATCGGGTCGATGCCATCATCCGATCGGCCATGTCCTGGGATGTCATGGGCGGTGTGGCACGTCGAAGCTGGGCACGCAACCCCAACGCCGTCTCCGTGGCCGCCGCCCACAACCGGGAGAACCCCGACGGCGACCAGATCACCCTCCCCCACCTGGCTGACGACGACCTGGTGGCCGCAGCCGTGGCCCCCCTTTTTCCGGCATCCCGGCAGGGGAGAGCGTCCTCCGGAACAGAAGAAGAATAAGCGACGAAGGAGAGGCACCCATGACAATCCCACTCATCGAATGCACCGCGAGCTTCAGCGAGGGGCAGCGGAAGGACGTGGTCGAAGCCCTCACGAACCCGTTTCGGGACACCCCGGGCTGCCACCTCTTCGACCAGCGAACCGACGAGGTGCAGAACCGGCTTACAGTCTGCCTGGCAGGCCGGCCCGAGCCGATCCGGGAGGCCCTCATGACCGCGGCCAGGATCGCCCTGGAAACCATCGACATGAACAACCACAACGGCAGCCAGCCGGGCATCGGCGCCGTGGACCTGGTGGCGTTTTCGCCGGTCAAGAACATCACCGAAGCGGCCCTGACAACCCTGGCCCGGGACTTTGGCCGGCGCCTCTACCACGAAACCGAAATCCCCGCCTATTTCTTCGGCAGCGCCGCCATCCGACACGAACGGAGATGCCCGGGCCGCCTCCGTCGGGGCGGCTACGACCTTCTCAAGATCGAGGTGTC
>CAJXSB010000440.1 GCA_913060435.1 uncultured Desulfococcus sp. | reverse complement strand
TTTCCTTCTGGGTTGTGGCGGCCGGCGGGGCGCCGGGCCTTGAATCCTGCTGCTGGGATTCCGAGGCATCCGCGGCTTCTGAGCCCCGGAAGCCGCATCCGGGCATTGCTCCACCATGGCGGCTGTAAGATCCGCTATATTCATATAACATATGTCATAATGGATCAACCCAAAATCGCGATGACGAAAAACAGCCCGGACGGTTCAAGAAAATCGAATCGACCTCCGTCAAATGCGGCTTCGCCGGGATGTCGGAGTGGGAGGGACGGGAAGGTCCGGCGGCGCCGGCCGGAAGCGGGCTGCAGGCCGGCGGTGGGGGCTTAAAATCCGGCGGCCCAACGGGTGGCGGCGGCAAGGGCGATTGCCAGGGAGAAGCTGAGCAGCGTTCCGATCAGGATGTACTCGGCAAGCTTCTGCTGCTTGGCCTCCTCGAATCGAAGAATCGACTTGGCGGCAAAAAGGAAGCCGATGGCCATCGGCTGCTGGATGAGGATAAACAGGAAGATCAGACTGCGCTCGAGTTGGCCGATCATTCTCCCGCCGTTTTGCAGGCCGTCCAGCTCGAGATCGTTCTCCTCGATCAGGCGGGCGGCAACCTTGGCCACCAGGAAGCCCGCCCCCCGTACGGCGGCGATGAAGCCGGCCGCGACGACCAGGGGCACGTAGCCGACGCCGTCGTAGGCAGGCATCCACGAGAGGCGCACCATGAGCCATGCCAGAAGCGCCAGGCTCGCAAAATGGATCGACTGGTCGAGGATGAACATCGCTGCGCCGTTGTCGCCGGAGCGCTGTTTGAAAAGGTCGATCAGGCTGTGGGCGGCAAAGACGAATACCGGCGCCTGCCAGCAGGTCCAGGCCTGCAGCGCCGCGTAGCTGAGCACCCCATGGATCCCGCTGTGGAGCATCAAAAATGCCGGCCTCTCCTTCTGCCGCACCATGGTGTCGGTCTGCAGCATGAAATCGGCCACCAGGTGCGCGGCAACCAGCACCGCCAGAATTTTTTCCATGGTTGTCCTCCAGCCCTGAAATAGCGCAAGCTCTCAAGCTTGCATTCAGCTAAAGCAAGCTCTCAAGCTTGCATTCCCCCAAAACAAGCGCTCAAGCTTGCATACTCTTCCGGCAAGCCTGCAGGCCTTCCCCGCCGGCGCCGTCCATCATCTCCCCGGCGCTCCCAGCCCTGCTTCGATCCAGCCGAGCACCTCGGCCACCGTGCTCCAGTGGGCGCGAACCAGGGCGTCCCCCACCGCCTGGCGGCTGGGGGTGCGGCCGTTTTTTCCCACCGGCGGCCACTGCCTGGCGATCTCCTCCTGGGTGAGTCCGTTGAGGACCCCGTGGACCGCCCGCGATTCTGCCGGGGTCCAGTCGCCCACAACGCAGTCGAGCAGGGGGACGGCGGCATTGGCGAGGGCCGCCATCCCGCCGGAATCCGCCTCACCCGCGTCCAGGGCGAAGCACCGGCTTCCCATGGCGTCAAGGCCCTTTCCCGAGCGGGTGAAGGCGGGGCCGCGCGAATCGGAGATCCGCTGTCTCGAGATCCACTCCACCTCGCCGATGCCGATGGAGACCCGGGTGTCATATTTGATGTCGGCATCCGACTCCCGCTTGAGGACGGTCCGCAAATAGAGGGCGGCCCGAAGCGCCAGGGCCGGCACTCCCAGGAGGAGCTGCCAGCTGTCGTGCCGGAAGGTGTCCATGGACCCGACAACCGCGCCCGGATGCCGGCCTGCGAAGGCATCGGCGGCGGCTTTCAGGCTCGCCATCGCCCCTCTGCTCCTGGCGGGGGGGAGCTGCGTGGATCCGACCAGATCCCCGGTAAGGGCGGCATAGATGATATCGCCGCCCCTCACGTCCTTTCTCCCCATCTCGTCTGCTGCAGCCGGTCCATTGGTCAGCCCCGCTGATTTTCGATCAGCAATGTCATCTTTTCCAGGGCCTTTCCTTCGGCAAGGGCCTGCCTTGCCATCTCCGCACCCCGCCGGTAGGAATCGGCCATCCCGGAGATGTAGAGTGCGGCAGCGGCGTTCATGCAGAAGAAGTCGGCCTCGGGGGTATCATACGCCCCTTCCATGACGGCGCGAATGCGCCCGGCGTTTTCGTGGGCGGTCCGGCTGCTGGCGATCTCGGCCACCGGGACCTCCCGCAGGCCGAAGTCGGACGGGGTGACCTCGTAGGTCTCGACCGCCCCGTTCCGGAGCTCGACCACACGGGTGGGGCCGCTGGTGGAGAATTCGTCCATGCCCTGCCCCTCGGGCGCGCCCGCTGCAGTGCCGAAAGGCGCGACGGCCGCCGGCATCCCGATCTCCTTCAGGACCGCGATCAGCTGGTCGCAGACACCGGGGCTGTAGGCGCCGATGACGATGGCGCTGGTCTGCCCGCAGGGCCGGGTCAAGGGGCCGATGATGTTGAAGGCCGAGGTGAACCGCATCGACCGGATCAGCCTCGCCCACCCCGACTTGAGAAAGGCCTCGCCCGGCAGGTAGCAGATGCCGTGGCGGTCGAGGCAGCGCTGGGCGGTTTCCAGGGGGGTGTTGAGGTCGACGCCGAGGATCTCGAGGACGTCCGACGCTCCGGAAACCCCGGTGACCAGCCGCGCCCCCTTCTTGGCGACGGGCAGACCGCAGGCAGCGGCGATGAAGGCCGCCGGCGTGGAGCAGTTGACGGTCTTGACGGCATCCGAACCCGTGCCGACGATGTCTGCGACCGGCCCCTCCACGGCGACCTCGATCTTGGCGGTGTCGTAGCGGTCCAGGGCGTCCCAGGCGCCGGAGAGCTCCTCAATTGACGGCCCCCGGGCGATGTGCGCCATGAGAAAGGCTCCCTGTTGAAGCTCCGGCTGTTCGTTCAGGATGATCTGTCTATAGATCTCCCGGCTCTCTTCCCGGGTCAGACGCTCCCCGGCGGCGACCCGGCAGATCTGGCGGCCAAACAGCCGCAGTTCCATTTCCGACGTCATAATGCTCCTTCTCATATGAGCCCACGGGCGCATGCCGCTGCACGAAAATGCCGGGCATCCGGCGCGGTCCGCCGCAGCATGGCAGCCGGGCCCGGTCCTAAAATACCACGATCGTTTTCATGGCGCGCCCTTCGGCAACCCGCGGCAGCACCGACGGCACCGCGGACAGGGGGACCCGCGCCTCGATGAGCCACTCGGCCGCCGGCCTGAAATCCGAAAGGACCTCGAGGGCGCGCGTCATCTGGCTGCGGGTGCAGCCATAGGCGCCCGACACCCGCAGCTGCCGGTAGTGGATCTCGTTGAGAACGCCCGACGGAACGCGCTGGTCGTCGGTCAGGCCGCTGAACAGGCAGAAGCGGCCGCCGCTCCTGAGGCGGGCCAAACCATCAAGCATGGCCGCCGTCGATGGTGCGGCATTGAGCGCCGCGTCGACACCCGCCTCCTGGCGGTCCGAG
>CAJXSB010000439.1 GCA_913060435.1 uncultured Desulfococcus sp. | reverse complement strand
GCTCCGAAAGGCATCTTCAGCAGGAGGGAGGCTGTCCAAGGTACGCGTATATTCGGCCCAGAATCCTTGAAACCGCTCGACCATGACCTCATGGCGCTCCACCGCCCGCTGCCCCATGGCCGGCGTGCGGCCCGAGCGCTTTCGAAAGCGCTCGTCCAAGATCAGACGCATCGACGTCATCTCATCTGCATGGGCATGGATCCGCGCACGGTCTGAAGCCGTGAGCGCGGCTTCTTTTTTTACCAGCTCCGTCACCAGGGCGCGGCTGCGAACAAGCGCGCGCTGCATCTCCTTTTCCAGATCACCGGCCTCGGCTTGGGGGATATGGATCAGTACCAATAACACTGCCAGAAACATGGAAGATGCCATACGCCACTGCATCAAGAGGCTCCTTCTCTGATATGGGATCATCAGTTGAATCGCCGGCGAATGCCGGAGGGCTGCAATCCGCCCTGCCGCCATTGGCCGCCCTGAAACAACACCAGCGGATCGGATCGATCATTCGTGGTATCATCGAAGTAGTACCGACTCTGCATGATCCGGAGTGCTGCATCGAGTTCCAGGCGAATTGGGGCGATATCCGCCTGGCTCACCATCAGAAGGGAATGAACCGCGCCAAGCAGGTCGCGAATGTTCAAGACGGCATGGCGCCGATCCCATACCTGTCTTTTCTCGATCCGTTGTAATCTCTTTATTGCATTGGATATGCTCCTCCGGTCCGGTATGGATGTCGGAAGCGCACACAGCGCTTTCAAGGCGTCATGGATCCGCTGCAGCAAATCTCCCCCTATCACAATGCCGATACACAGGCCGTCGGCCCGGACACACTCCCCGCCATGCGCTATGCAGATTTCCGTACCAACGTTGTATGGCCCGGAACGCAGCGGCGCCCGGAGGTAAAAGAGCCGGTTTTGCTCCTCTTTCCCTGCGAGGTGAATGTCGCTCGTCCAGGGGCTTTCCAGAACCCATGTGCCATCGTCCGGATCGTAGAGCTCGAATGCTTCGGGAAAAATCTCGTCTACGTGGAGATAAACGCCCGCATCCCCTGGATTGGCCAGCGACAGGCGCACCGGGATCATCGCGCCGGGCAGGAATTCATTTGAATGTTCCATTCGGTGGACGCGCTGGATGGATGCAGCCAGAATATCGGCCACCGGAATGAGGGTTTCGCCATCGAGGCTGCGGCCCAGGTCAAAGGCCAGATATACTGTGCGTCCCTTCCCGTAGGTGTCGAAGACCACCGCCGGATCGCTGCTGCAGTGTGGGTTCCCCGCGCCGCCTTTCACTGTGTTCGTATCGAACCATCCCCACACCTCCGCACCGCCATGGGCATCGATGCGCATGGTTTTTCCACGTATGGGGAGATGCCCCCCAGGATCGGAAAAACCGTCGTACAAACAAACGGCAGCTGCCTTTCCGGAAGATTTTCCCTGGTGGCGGATGCCGAAATCCATGGGGATCGCACCGCCTTGCTTTCGCCATAACGCAGAAACCAGCCCGGTCCCGGAAAAGACCTTTTCGGCCAGTTCATCCCCATCATGGTTTGTAAGCGGACGCCGGTCGCCCAGGATCAGGATATCGGTATAGATCGGGTTCCTCAACTCCTCCTCGAAGTCGGCCCTCTCGAAAACCATGTGCCAGTATGGGGTAATTTCGCTGAGGATCGGCGCCAGGAGATCGGTCCGGATGCAGCTTCGGCAATGATCTCTGGATGTTTTACCATCACCATTTTCAACGTTATCATCATCATCGCAATCGTTGTCATCCCCATCATCGTCTTCGTTGTCGCCAAAATCACTGCAATCAAGAGCATCATCATCTACACCGCCATCGTCATGAACATCATCCCATGCTTCTTCTGTTGATGTTTCGGTGAGATAACCCGCGCATCCCCCATGACAGCCGTCATTGATCCACACCAGCAAGTGGATCGGGGAGGCAATCTCCTTATCCGCTTCCAGGACCGGAAGGATCGTGAAAGGCGCTGAAGAAAGGGAGCGGAACGCATTATTTTCACCGGAATCGACCTGGAGAATCGCTGAGTAGCTTCCAGGGGGCACACCATGAAGAGAAATATTCCATTTTTGGGAGACAGAACCATCATCCCCAAGCGAAATAACGTTTTCGAGGGCCGTTAGCACAGGGGTGTCATCGGTGCCGACAATGGATATCCGTACTGTCGTATCCGCTTCTGCATTTCGAGGGCATGTATTCCATAGCCTGAAAACGCCTTCGATATCCTGTCCCCAGGAGACCGATGCCTGGTCCAGGGCGATCTCACCGCCCAGCTTCTCGGCTTCCGACAGCACGCGCAACCCTATCGCCTTTGAAACCGTCGTGTTGCCGGCGGTATCCGCGGACCTGAACCAGAGTCGATGTTCAACGGATGCACTGTATGGTGGGACCCATTTGGCCCTATAACGGCCGGCAACAGGATCGGCCGCAGCCATGGCGGTCCATGGCCCATCGTCAATCCGGAAGTCGACTGCAGCAATACCCGAGGCGTTGTCCCGCAAGGTAACCGAGAGGTCGGCAGCGCACGCCACAACGGCATCGGCGGCTGGAGAATGGACTTCCATCACAGGGCCGGAAAGGTCCTTTAGGGTGACGAGCGTCGCGGCGAGGTGCTGGGGCGCTCCCTCATCATCCAGACATGTCAGGACGGCCGTGTATGGCTGTAAAGCGAGGCCACGGGTGGAAAAGACGATCTCACCGCCGGTGGTTTCGTCAATATCGAGGTCGACTTCCGCGCTTCCCTGCCGCAGGATCTCCCGGCTTTCCGGATCGATCAAGGCCAGGCGCAGGGTTTTCCCCGCCGCCGGGCGGTTGCCGGCGTTGGTCACGCTGTATCGAAGGTGAATGTCGTCTCCGGTCGGCACCGTTTTCGACGCCGCCGCCAGGGTTCCCCGGATCACGAGGTCGGATGCGATCCGGAATGTCTTTCGATCCGAAGCGATCGGTTCCCCCTCCAGGCGAACCATCGCCGTCGCCGCATATTCGCCCGCCGGGTGTTGTGCCGTGTTCCATTCCCAGGCCAGAGCGGCCGCACCGCCGGGTAGGAGGCCGGACACCTCCCGGGTGTTGCTGTCAATCACCTTGCCGCCGTTCTCTTCGATGCGGAGTTCCACCAAAAGGGGCGGCACCACGCTGTTCACCCCGGTGTTCTCGATGCGAAGATCGGTCCGGACCTCGTGGTTGGCCGCGTATTGTGCTTTATCGATGGCAAGTACGGCCGAGATCCGGATGTCCGGGAGTATGGTGAAGGGTGCGGTCTTTTCTGCAAGGGTCCCCCCATCCGAACGGAAGATGCTGTGGATGCGATATTTTCCGGCGACGATGGTGCCGGTGTGCCATTGAAGGTCGACTTCCGCCATTTTCCCGTACGGCAGCCCGACAGGCGCATCCGCCAGTCGCTCCACCAAAGTGCCG
>CAJXSB010000438.1 GCA_913060435.1 uncultured Desulfococcus sp. | reverse complement strand
GGAAATCTTTCCGAGCCCGTCGATTACATTGGTCGTGCCCTCCTCGTTGTCTTCTGGATTGTACAAAGTGTGCAACGGGCACCAGGTTCCGGGATCCACCAGATAATTGAGCCGCTGCCAAACGGTCATCTGGCCGCGGGCATTGATTTTCTCTTCGGAGAATCCGGCCTGTTTGACCTTTTCCGCCTCATTTTTCAGCAGTGTTTCGAGTTCCTTGATCTGCTTGACATTCTCTTCGGCGCTCTTGATCTGTCCGGCATTCAGCTCCCGACCGAAGGCCGGCATTTTCTCGAAATACGGTCTCATGGCTATCTCTACTCCTGGGTATCTTTCCTCATGAACTATCATGATGCGGATGGGTTCCGCCGCCTTCTATGCTTCGGCGATGACCGCCAGTACGTCATCCTCCTCCACTTCATCCCCCTCTTTGACATTCAGCGCCGTTACGACGCCGTCACAGGGGACGAAAACCGGGGTTTCCATCTTCATGGCCTCGATGACCAGCGCTTCTTCATCTTCTTCGACCTTTGCATCGAGTGTCATGTTGAGCTTGACGATCTTGCCCGCAAGGGGGGCCAAAATTTCTTCTGCCATGGGGATCTCCTCTGTTTTCTGCGGTAATGGGTTTCTTCATCTGTAGGGTTGTTTTTGAATCCAGGCCATCTCCCGCCGGTCGCCGATCCGGGCATCGGTCTATTCCAGCATGGTCAAAAAGATGCCGGCGGCGATGACCGTACCGATCACCCCCGCGACATTGGGCCCCATGGCGTACATGAGAAGATAGTTCTTCTTGTCCTCCTGGGACGCCACCTTGTGGACCACCCGGGCCGCCATGGGTACGGCGGAAACCCCTGCCGCGCCCAGCAGGGGATTGATCTTCTTCTTCGAGAAGAGGTTCATGAGTTTTGCCAGCGCCACCCCGGTCCCGGTGCTGATCATAAAAGCGAACAGACCCAGGAAAAAGATAAAAATGACCCTGGGCTGGAGAAAATTCTCCGCATTCATGGTCGCCCCCACCGGCAGCCCCAGGAAGATGGTGACGATATTCAACAACTCGTTCTGGGCCGCGTGGGTCAGCCGCTCGACCACCTTGGCCTCCCGGAAGAGGTTGCCGATCATGAACATGGCAATCAGCGGCGCCGAGGCCGGAACCAGGAGAATGATGAGCATTGATGCGATGATGGGAAAAAGGATCTTTTCCAGCGGGGTCACCTTGCGCCCTTTTTTCATTCGGATCATCCGCTCTTTTCTGGTGGTCATGAGGCGCATGATGGGCGGCTGGATGATGGGCACCAGCGCCATATAGGAATAGGCCGCCACCGCCGTGGTGCCCAGCATATGCGGGGCAAGCTTGGCGGCCAGGAAAATGGTGGTGGGACCGTCGGCACCGCCGATGATGCCCACGGTGGCGGATTCGTTGAGGGTGAAGCCGATGGCGTGGGCGGCAAAAAAGGTCAGGTACACCCCGGCCTGGGCGCCGGCTCCCAGAAAGATGAGCGCGGGGTTGGCCAACAGCGGCCCGAAATCGGTCAGGGCGCCGAGGCCCAGGAAGATCAGGGGCGGGATGACCTCCCACTGGATGCCGTAGTGGTAGAACCGCCAGAGCAGGCCCTCGTGGGGCTCCATCAGCGATGCCAGGGGCAGGTTGGCAAGGATGATGCCGAAGCCGATGGGCAGGAGCAGCAGCGGCTCGTAGTCCCGGGCGATGGCCAGGTAGATCAGGCCCAGGCCGATCCCCCACATCAGCAGCATGCCGGGGGTCAGGTAAAGGAATCCGGAGGTCTTGAACAGCGTCAGCAGGTTCTCTGTCATTTCGCCTCCTCTTTCGTTTTCAGCCGGTCTATCAACAGCGATGTCATCCGGATGGCGGCATAAATCAGCGCCATGCCGATAAACACGCCGCCGAGACCCGCCACGAATATGGCAACGGCTTCTTCCATCGATCTCCTCCCTTCCGATCCATATGATGTCACAGGTTATGATGTCACAGGTTGATTTCCCACGGTGGTTCCCCGGGATGACCCCCCAGAACGCTTCCCCGGGATGGTGCCCCGGCTGCTTCGCGAAAAGACGGGGCGACGGCAGCTTAGTCCAGCGGCCACATCCCTTTTTCCTGCAACACCGACCGCAGGGTCTTCAGCGCCTGATTGGTGGCCGGCCCCCCGCCGTAAACCGCGGTCTGGAAGATGACCTCCGCGATCTCCTGGGGCGTGCACCCCACATTCAAGGCGGCATGGATGTGGAGCTTCAGCTCCTCCAGGCGCGAGAGCACCGTCAGGGCGGCCACGGTCACCAGCTGCCGCGTGGGATGGGGTATCTTCTCCCTGGCATACATCTGGCCCGTGATAAAGAGGGAAAGATCCTTGGCGAGGTCTTTGTCAAAGGCCTTCCAGAGTTCGAAGGGCTTTTCGCCGTCAACATCTTTGAAGTACAGCGCTGCGGTTTTTTTCGTTTTTTCTGTAATATCCCGGCTCAAAACAACATACTCCATTTCATCGGATGCCGCTGGGGCGGTTTTCGAAAAAGGGCTGCGGGCCCTGCAGGCACGGCCGCGCGGCCAGGGGCATCCCGGCTGCAGCCCCCCATGAAACATCTACCGGTTCGCCTTACGGATGCCAAGCTGGTCCTGGGCGATGATCCACTTGCAGATGTTGGCGGACCCCTCCACCATGCTGTAGGTCGGTGCATCCCGGTAGTAGCGGGCCACGGGATACTCCGTGGAGTAGCCGTAGGCGCCGAGGATCCGCATGGCGTAGTTGGCGCATTTGGTGGCCACTTCACCCGCCATGTACTTGGCCTGGGCCACGTCGAGCCCGTTGTTCAACCGGCCCTGGTCCTTGGCCCATGCCGCCTTATAGACCAGAAGCCGCGCCGCCTCAATCTCCGCGCTCATCTGGGCGACCATGTCCTGGTTCATCTGGAAGTGGCCGATGGGCTTGCCGAACTGCTTGCGCTCCATGGCGTATTTCAAGACGGCGTCCAGGCAGGCCTGGGCCAGGCCGACGCCGCCGGCGGCCGCGGAAAGCCGGGTCTGGTTGAGGGAGCCGAAGACGATCCTGGTACCGTCCCCTGGACTGCCGAGGAGGTTCTCCCTGGGCACCCGGGTGTTGTCGAGGAAGATCTCGCCGGTGGGGGAGGAATGGGAGCCCAGCTTGTCGAGGGCCGTGGTCTTGACGCCGTTGAAGTTCTTCGGCTCGATGACAAAGGCGGAGAGCCCCTTGGATCCCTGGTCCCGGTCCGTGTAAGCGTAGTAGATGAGGACATCGGCGACATTGGCGTTGGAGATCCAGGTCTTGGAGCCGTTCAGGAGCCAGTGGTCGCCCTTGTCCTCGGCAGTGGATGCCATGGCCATGACATCGGAGCCCGCGTCCGGCTCCGTGATGCCGAACCCGCCGATGTATTCGGCGCTGCAGAGTTTGGGAACGTATTTCCGC
>CAJXSB010000437.1 GCA_913060435.1 uncultured Desulfococcus sp. | reverse complement strand
GCTCTTTGATAATCTGACTAATTTCTTCAGCTCTTAGTTCCATTAGACACTCTCACCCCTTTTTAAAGTTTCTCTCATATTAAGCAACTGTGTCCTGACACTGCCGTCTAAAACAAGATCCCCGATCCGGGTGACAACGCCACCTATCAGCTCGGGGTCCTGTTTTACTTCAAGTTTCACCTCTTTGCCGGTTAGCTTGGACAGGGATTCGCGAATCTTTTCAACCGCATCGGATGAAAGCTCCGTCGCTGAAACCATACTGGCCAAAGCGACGCCCTTGAGTTCATCCGCCAGTTTTTGATAGAAATCATTGATGGAGTCGATGAGTCCAATCCGCCCCTTATCAAAAAGCAAGAGCAAAAATGCCCTGACGACGTCTGAAAAATCCAGCATGTCGACGACGGAGACAAGCACCTGTTTACGGCCCGCTGCATTATAAAGGGGATTCGTAAAGGCCTGCTCGAGCTGCGGGTTCTGTGCAATCAAATCGGAAAAACTCCCAAGCTGCTCCCGGTAGAGTTCCGCCTGATCGTTTTCCTTGCCTATCAGCAGAAGTGCCTTGGCATAACGCCGTGCTACAGCCAAATTTTTCACTATGCCACCACCTTCTCTAAGTATTCGTCAACAAGTCTGTCCTGATCCTGGTCCGTTATTTTCGACTTCAGGAGCTCCTCCGCCTTGGCCATGGCCTTCTCCAGAATTTCCGCCTGCAGATTCTGCTGGGCTTTTTTGAACTCGTGCTCGATGTTCCGCTTGGCCTGTGCCTCGAGCTTTTCGGCGGCTGCCTCGGCCTCCTTCAGAATGCGCGCCTTGGCCTCCATGCCCTGCTTCTCATACTGGGCGAGAATTTTCTCGGATTCTCCCTCCAGGTCTGCAAGCTTGGCGTTGTAATCATCCAGTTCCTGCATGGCCTTCTGCTTCTTGGCTTCGAGTTCGGCCAACTGCTCCTTGATGCCGTCTATACGGCTGTTCAGGGCCTTGGCCACCGGCTTCCGCAGCAGGAAGAACAGGGCGATCGCAAGCACCCCGAAATTCATGACACGGTAAGTATCCGTGGCAACCCATCCCGTGCCGTGGCCACCTTCGCCATGCCCGCCTTCGCCGTGGCCCGACTCCGCGGCCGCACCATGTGCATCCGCCGCCTCATGCGTCGCCGCCCCTTCATCGCCGTGCCCACTGCCCGCGGCAAAGAGACCGCCGCCGCTGAAAAGCACCAGAAGCACCGCCAGGAAAAGCACGACCGCCGCCTTCCCCAGAACCAGGCGGCGCGCTTCGAAAACACCAGGATTTCTCATTAAACAGCCCTCCCTAAAATCTTTTCGCCAATTTCGTTTGCAAATGTATCAACCTCCTGCAGAAGCGCCTGCCGGACGCCTTCCGCGTCTTTCGCAATCTTTTCTCGAACCTTTGCCATCTCCGCCTGGGCCTTTTCGTTGATCTGCCGGACGATCGCCTTCTCCTCTTCCTCCGCCTCATGGATCAGCTTGTCCTTCTGCGCAACGCCCTTTGCCCGTGCCGAACGAATTCCTTCGGAAAACTGTGCGTCTTTTGCCTCTGCTTCCTGAAGGCTGCTGGTGATTCCGTCTTCGAGGCCGGCAACCCGTTCTTTTCTCTTGGCGAGCATATCCCGGATGGGGCGATAGAGTACCTTATTGAGTATCCAGATCAGAAACAGAAAATTGAAGATTTGTATGAAGACCGAGTAATCAACACTTATCATTTCCACTCCCCCATCAAAAAGACTGTTTACAAATTACTATTAAAATTAAAATATTCCGACCCGACCCAAAATTGCGGGTTTTGTAACATCAGGCCGATGAATTTGTCAAAGGTTTTTTGCAGAGCGCTACTTTATTGCAGCGCCATTCGTATCGCGCTTTCATCCTAAAAACACTCGAAATCCAAATTCCGAATTTCTCCGTCGAAGCGTCTTCACTCCGTCGCGAACTGTCTCATGCTGACATTCATCAACAATCCGATGCAGATCATGACGGTCAGGACGGAGGAACCGCCGTAGCTGACGAGGGGAAGCGGCATGCCGACAACCGGCAGCAGCCCCATCACCATGCCCAGGTTGATGAACGCCTGCCAGAAGATCAAGGCGACAACGCCGAAGGAGAGTAGCTTGCCAAATGGATCCTTGCACCGGTAGGCGATATTGAGCCCCATGAATATCAGGACCAGGAAGATCAGCACCGCAAGGGACGCCCCGATGAAGCCCCATTCCTCCGCCAGCACCGAAAAGATGAAATCGGTATGCTGCTCCGGCAGGAAAGAGAGCACATTCTGGGTCCCCTGCAAAAACCCCTTGCCGGCCGTCATTCCCGACCCGATAGCGATTTTGGACTGGATGATATGGTACCCGGCCCCCAGGGGATCGCGCTCCGGATCGAGAAAGGTCAATATCCGCTGCCGCTGGTAATCCTTGAGAAGAAACCAGACCAGTGGCGTCATGACCGCTCCGACACCGCCAAGAAAGAGCAGTGTCCGGCGTTCGATCTTGACGAAAAGTGTCATGGATCCGGATATCAGGAGTATCGTCAGGCCCGTGCCCAGATCGGGCTGCTTGACAATCAGCGCAAACGGGACGGCGGCGAACAGGGCGGGATAAGAGAGCTCCAACAGCGAAAATCCCTCCGGCTTCACCCGGCGGGAATAATACCGGGCCAGAATGACGATGACCGCAATCTTGGCCAGCTCCGAAGGTTGAATGGAAACCGGCCCCAGCACCAGCCAGCGTCGGGAACCGCCGGCAAGCTTTCCGAAAAGCAGCACACAGACCAGAAGGAGAAGAATGCCGCCGAAGATGAGATAGGCCCATCGGTCGATATTCCGGTAGTCGACCACCATCACCGACGCCATGGCGAAAAATCCGACGCCGTACCAGATCATCTGCTTCACAAAATAGGGCCGCTCTCCGCCCTCCGCACCCGCCGAAACGGCACTGTGGAGGGTGGCCAGGCCGATGCAGCAGATGATCATGGTCAGGAGCATGAGGCCCCAGTCAAAATGATGGACCAGACGGCGGTCAAACATGATGGGCTTCAATGCATCTTCCTCCTTCCGCGCCGGGGCGTTCCGCTATCGGCCAGCAGGACCGGCATTCCCGCCCCCAATCCGGTTGAAATAGGTTCGCGCCACCTCCCTTGCGATGGGTGCAGCGGTTCCGGAGCCGTGCTCTCCGTGCTCGACAATCACCGCGACCGCGATCTGCCGGCCCTCCCGTCTGCCGTAGGCAACGAACCAGGCATGGGGTTTGAGGTGGTCGAGGGTGATTTCCTTCCATGAGGTGTCTTCATTTTTTCTGCTGAACACCTGTGCGGTGCCTGTCTTGCCGCTCATCTCGACCCCCTCGATCCGGGCGCGCCGCGCGGTTCCGCGGGCGCTGTTGACGACATCCCAGAGCCCCTTCTGGATGATCGCCAGGGTTCCGTCGCTCGC
>CAJXSB010000436.1 GCA_913060435.1 uncultured Desulfococcus sp. | reverse complement strand
AGAAGCGGAGGGATTCGGCCAGGGACGCCCTCGCCTGCTCGAGGACGTCCATCCTGGGGTGGCTCAGCTCCACCGAGACCGCCGCCCCGCGCCCTGGGCCCCCGGCATCCGATTCAAATTTGAGGGACTCGAGCCCGGCCAGGACACCCACGCGCTGCCGCCAGCGGGCCGTCACCTCGGCTGTCGAAATCGGCCGGACCGCCGGCGGGGTCAGGTAGAATCTCACGATGGATGTGTTGCCGCGAATCTCGGCAAAGATCCCCTCGAGAAGCCGACTCCCGCCGTTCTCCGCCGCCACCGCCTGCGCGGCCGAAACCAGTTTATCCCGGACGGCGACGGTCCCATCATAGGCGGTGCCGAAGGGGAGCGTCGCCGTTACCATGGCGTAGTCAGACTCGATTTTGGGGAAAAGCTCAAACCCCATGCGGCCGCTTTTGATGTAGCCCATGGTCAGCATCAGGGCGGCCAGCCCCGCAGCGACCGTGGCGTAGCGCCATCGCACGGCGCGGTCCAGAAAGGGGGCATACCAGCGTCCGATCGCCCGGAGGAAGACGCCGCTGAACTGCTGCTGACGAACCACCATCCATCCGAAGGCGCCCTTGGGCCGCCAGTCCTTCTGGTGACCGACATGGGCCGGAAGGATGAAGAGGCTTTCCAGGAGCGAGATCAGAAAGACGCTGATGACTACGATGGGGACCTGGCGGAAGACCTTGCCCATGAAGCCCGGCACGAACAGCATCGGCATGAAGGCGACGATGTTGGTCAGGATGCTGAAATTGACGGGCATGGCGATCTCCCGGGCCCCCCGGACGGCAGCGGTGAACCATCCGGCGCCGGCCTGTCGGTGGTGGTAGATGTTTTCCCCCACCACGATGGCGTCATCCACCACGATACCCAGGGATATGATGAAGGCGAACATCGAGACCATGTTGATGCTGGCATCCGCCGCCGACAGGAAGAAGAGGGATCCCATGAACGAGATGGGGATGCCGAGGCTCACCCAGAAGGCGAGCCGGAACTCCAGGAAGAGGGCCAGCAGAATGAAGACCAGGCCAAGGCCGAGGTACCCGTTCTTGAGGAGCAGGCCGAGGCGCTGCCGGTAGATCTCGGACCGGTCGTTGTGGAGATCGACGGAGAGGCCGGGCGGGAAGGTCTGATTGACCTCCGCCACCACCGCTTTGACCGCATCGGAGACCGAGACCGGCGTCTGATCCCCCACCCGGAAGACATCGAGCATGACGGCGGGACTGCCGTTGTAAGTGGCCGAGTGGTCGGTCTCTGCGAACCCATCCTGGACGACGGCGATATCCGACAGGCGCAGCTGGGTTCCGTCGCCGGAGGTGATGATGGGGATGCGGCCAAACTCCCGGCCGAAGTCCCGCCGCTCCTTCACACGGACGAGGATGTCGCCCCCCGGCGTTTTGACGGCACCGGCCGGCAGGTCCACCGACGCCCGGCGGATGCGGTCGGCCACCTCTCCCAGGGTCAGGCCATAGGCTCGCAGGGTATCCTGGGAGATCTCGACGGAGATCTCGTAGTCCCGGACCCCCGACAGGTCGACCTGGGTGATGGCCGACTCCTGGATCAGGCGGTCCCGAAGGGTTTCGGCATACTCGCGGAGCACCTGTTCGCTCTGGTCCCCGTAGAGGGCCAGGGATACGACATACCGTTTCCTCGAAGCAATGGCCACCGTCGGCTCCTCGGCATCCTCCGGAAACGAGGTGATCCGGTCCACCTCATTGCGGACATCCTGGAAAAGCTTCTGGATATCCTCCCCCTCGATCATCTCCACCGTCACGGTGCCGCTGCCTTCGCCGGCAACCGAACGCACCTCCTCGATCCCTTCCAGGCCCTGCACCGCTTCTTCGACGGCAAGGAGGATGCCTCGCTCGACCTCTTCGGGGCTGGCACCGGGATAGGCGACGGTGATCTCCACCATATCGAGGTCAAAATCCGGGAAGACCTCCTTGGTGATGCCCCGCCCCATCAGCATTCCACCCACCAGGAGCACCAGCATGAGCAGGTTGGCCGTTACCGAGTGGCCCGCCATCCAGGCAATGGGCCCTTTTTCCGTTTTCCGGGTCGTTCTCATGTCATCCTGCTTTCATCCAATCCATCGTACCGGCGCCCGCCAGAGGGACGGCCCGGCAGAGGCCGGCACCGCGCCACTCTTTTTCGGGAGCTCATCCGTTTCCAGGTGCAGCAGCCGCTTTCGACCCTCGATGGGACGGCGTTTCGACCACCCGGACCGGCATCCCCGCCACCGGCGCGGGAAGCGCCGTGACGACCAGACGCTCGCCTTCGGCTAGGCCCTCGGCGACGAGGACCGCGTCACCGCCCCGCCAGATCGGCGCAACCCTCCGGATGGCGAGGATGTCGTCTCGATCGGCGATCCAGACATCATCCCCGTCCCGGAGCGCCTCCCGGGGGATACGAAAAACATCGGCCACCTCGGCCCCCTGGATCTCCATGCGGACATATTCGCCGATGAGCAGCGGCGGACGGGACGCCTGGGGGTCGGAGACGTCCCGGTGGAGGTCCAGGGGGTCGTCGACCTCGATCAGGATCCTGGCCATCCGCCCGCCGGGCTCCAGGTCGCTCAGCAGCTTGATAATCCGGCCGGTCCGGGTCCAGCGGCCGCCGCCGTAGTGGACCGTCACCTGCGCGCCCGGATCTCCAGATCGTTTGGGGATCTCGATCCAGCCCAGGCGGTCCACCGGGAGGGAGGCCTGGATCCAATAGGCGTCCGTACCCACCAGCTCTCCCAGGGTGTCCTGGGGGGAGACCTGGGAGCCGACGGCCACGTTTCGGGTTCGCACCACCGCGTTGAAAGGCGCCTGGATCTTCGTCCGCGCCAGGTCCAGCCGGGCCTGGGCCAGCGCCGCCTCCGCCGCCCCCTTGTCGGCCCGGGCTTTCTGCAGGTGCGGCTTTCGAAGGGCCAGTTCGACATCCCCCGCCGTGGCATCCTCGCTGCCCAGCAGCTCCCACTCCCGCCGGGCCACATCCTGGTAGCCCTGCTCGACCTTGAGGCCGTATACGGCATTGGCGAGCTGGCTCTGCATCTGCTGAATCGCCAGCTCGTAATCCACCGGGTCGATCCGGAGGATTTCCTCTCCGGCCTGCAGCAGCCCCCCTTCGGAGAACTCCGGATGGCGCTGGATGACCTCCCCGGAGACGCGGGATTTGAGGGTCAGCTCCCGGGCGGGAACCACGGTCCCCATGGCCTCGACCACCACCTGCGACGTTTCACGCTCGAGGGCCGTCACCTCCACCAGGGCCACAATGGGGGTTGGCGCCTTTCGCTTCGGCTTGGGCCCGGTCCGGTTCAACACGACCGCTCCCGCCGCCCCGGCCGCCAGTATCATCAGGGGAAGGACGATCCGCAGCAGCCGCCGGCCGCGAGGGCCGCCGCCCCCATCCGGTCTCTCTTCACCAGGCGTCATTG
>CAJXSB010000435.1 GCA_913060435.1 uncultured Desulfococcus sp. | reverse complement strand
TTCGGCATTTCCGGCTCGGTCCAGCACTACGCCGGCATGAAAAGCGCCGGGACGATCATCGCCGTCAACAGCGACGAGAACGCCGCGATCATGGCCAATTGCGACTACTACGCCACAGGGGATCTGTTCGACATCCTGCCCGAGCTGGAGAAAGCGTTGGCAGCGCTCAACTCCTAATTGGTCTTGCAAAAAGCCGTTTTTCAGACGGCTTCGGAAAAACGCCGAGATAAAGGCTTGCGGACCGCGAAAGCGAGCGAATAGGAAATTGACCCTTTTCCTTACGGAGAACAGTAATGTTCGATCCCGAGGGATGAGGAGTATTTGAGATACCCCGCAGAGACGCGGGATGAAGTGTAACGCCGATATCGGCTTTTTTACGAGTCCGTCATCTTTAGTTATGCTTCTTCGTCCGCCGTCTCGTTGACCGCCTTCCACTTCCTGGCGATTTTCTTCAGCATATATTCATCGGCCACATAGCTTTCCACCAGGCCGCAGTCCACACAGACATAATTGTCCAGGGCGGCCATGGAGGTCAGGCCGATGGGGATGGCGTTGCTGGAGAAGGGGCCGCTCTTCAGGGGAATGTCGGCGCCGGAGTAGACCGCTTTGGAGCCGCACTTGGGGCATTGACCGCTTTTCATCTTTCGCTCTCCTTGCGTTGGGATGACAGATGATTCGGACGACGTTTCAAGGTGTTTTCCGTCATATGACGAATGGGATGGGGTGTCAAACGATTCGTCGGGCGACGGCAATTCAAAACAGCCGGAGCAGGTTGCGGGGATGGTCGATGAGGGTCCGTCCGCCGGCCGAGGAGAGCTCTCCGGCGGATCGAAACCCCCAGCAGGCACCGACAGGGTGCATGCCTGCGGCTGTGGCCGTCTTCATGTCCGTCGGCGTGTCGCCCAGGAAGAGGAAGGCCTTCGGGGAGAGCCCGAGCCGGTCGGCAATCTCCAAGGCGCCGGCAGGATCCGGCTTCCGGGGGACGCCGTCCCGCTGCCCATAGACCGCTGCGAAGCGGTGTTTTGGAAGGAAGCGATCGATGAATGCCGTCGTGAATCGGTGTGGTTTGTTGGAGAGGACCGAAAGCAGAACGCCCCGCTGGGCCAGTTCGTCCAGGAGCTCCGGGATGCCGGGGTAGGGGCGGGATCGGTGATGCCAGTTCCCGTCGTATTCCTGGAAAAATGCCTGAACCGCCGCCGACACCGTTTCCGGCGACCGGGCGTCTTCGGGCAGCACCCGGCGCATCAACTCGTATACACCGTCGCCCATGAAGCGGTAATAGGCGGATGTGGGATGCTCTGGGTATCCGGAAGCGGCCATGACGCGGTTGGCGGCATCCCCCACGTCGGCCGCCGAATCGACCAGGGTCCCGTCCAGGTCAAAGATAATGGCTTTGTATTGGTCCGTGGTCATCCATATACCTTTCCGTTTCTGGGTTCGATGCAGCGGCCGGCGGTTCGCCCCTGAACACCGTCCCGGCCGCGCAGATCCCCAGGGTTTACAGCGACGCTCCCACCATGGCGGCGAGATCGACCATCCGGTTGGAGTACCCGGCCTCGTTGTCGTACCAGGAGAGGACCTTGACCATGCTGCCGACGGCGTAGGTGTTCGGCGCGTCGACGATGGCCGAAAGCTCGCACCCGTTGTAGTCCGTCGAGACCAGGGGCGCCTCGCTGTAGCCCAGGACGCCTTTCAGCTCCCCCTCGGCAGCCTCCCGCAGGGCGCTGTTGACATCGCTCACCGTCGCATCCGATTTGGCCACCGTGCAGACGAAGTCGACCAGGGAGACGTTGGGGGTGGGCACGCGGATGGCAAGGCCGTTGAGCTTGCCCGAAAGCTCCGGAAGCACCAGGGCCACCGCCTTGGCCGCGCCAGTGGTCGTGGGAATCATGGAAAGGGCTGCGGCCCGGGCCCGCCGGAGGTCCTTGTGGGGAAAATCGAGCAGACGCTGGTCTCCGGTGTAGGAATGGATGGTTGTCATGAGGCCCTCGGTGATGCCGAAGCTCTCATGGATCACCTTGGCCACCGGCGCCAGGCAGTTGGTGGTGCAAGAGGCGTTGGAGATGATGTGGTGCTGGTCCGGCCGGTATTCGCTGGCGTTGACCCCCATCACGATGGTGACGTCTGGATTCTGGGCCGGCGCGGAAATGATGACCTTCCGGGCCCCGGCGATCAGATGCTTGCCGGCGCCGTCACGGTCCCGGAATAGGCCGGTGCATTCCGCCGCGATGTCGACCCCCAAGTCCTTCCAGGGAAGCTGTGCCGGATCCTTGATGTCGGTGTAAGGAATCTCGCGGCCGTCAACGACGATGGCACCCTCCTTTGCCTGAACCTCGACACCCAGTCGGCCGTGTACCGAGTCGTATTGGAGCAGATGCGCCATGGTGGCGGCACTGGTCAGGTCGTTGATGGCGACGACCTCTATGTCCGGATGCTTCATGGCGGCTCGAAACACCACCCGTCCGATTCTTCCAAAGCCATTGATGCCGATTTTGATGCTCATGATTGCTCCTTATCTGTTTTTCCTCGGTCGACCGGTTAAAAAAAATAAGGCCGTCCACGCATGTACTGGTCAACAGCCGAAACAAAACAAAATTGATGTCAAATCAATGATGTGTAAATATAAATAGCCTCCGATAAATTGTCAAAGAAAGCAACAGGCGAAAATCGATGCTGTTTTCCGCACCCTCGGAGCATACGGATTTCATTTTATCTGGATATAGTGTACATATGGCATCCATCGTCAAGACTGTCGGAAAAAATTTATCGCATATTTTTTCATAACTCTGGATAAGGAAAGGCATATCGCGCTCATGAAAAAGAATCTCCTATCATTCCTGGTCGGAGGGGTTGTGATGCCGGTTCTGATCGGCATTCTCGGCTGTGCCGCCAAAAACCCCGAAAAGAACTCGTTGGCAGTCCATGAAATGCTCGTGAAGGCAGGCTTTACCTATAAAGTCGCCAAAACCGCCGAACAACAGGAACATCTCCGCCAAATGCCCCAGAAAAAACTGCTCCGGCACGTTCAACCGAATGAGACGACCTACTACTATGTTGACGCCAAGCAGTGCAACTGTGTATTCGTGGGAGATGAAGCCGCCAAAAACCGCTATCACAAATTGAAACATGAAAAGATGTCGGATATCCGGAAATCACAGGCCAGTGAAGGGGAAGAGGCGGGTGTGTTCTACAGGGGAGAGGACCCGGCATCCGTCATGGAAGATATCGATGAAGGAATCGCACCGGGGTTTTAGCAGAAAGCGATGCGTTCGAATTTCGTTTACGCGAAGGGTAGAGGTGAACACCGGCGGATGAAACTCGAAAGTTGAGGAGAAAGGATCTATCCGTGAACGACTACATGGTCCGGGTCGTGGCCCGTCACGAAAACGTCCGGGGGCTAGCCTGCATCACCACCCGCCTCGTCCAGGAGGCCTGCCGGCACCCCGACGCCTCTCCC
>CAJXSB010000434.1 GCA_913060435.1 uncultured Desulfococcus sp. | reverse complement strand
CCTGACCCGCCTTCGCATCGAAAAGGCCCACACCCTGGAACTGCGGGTGCTCGCCTACACGGTCAACGACCCCCGCGACATGGCGGCGCTGTTCCGCATGGGCGTGGACGGTATTTTTACCGATGATCCCGAGGTGGCCCGCACCACGCTGTCTGCGATGCAGGGTTTTTGACAAAATCAGCCCCATGCGATAAACATGGCCCCGTGGCAACATCACATCCTTTCGGTGACGGCGGACCAAGGCAGCGCATTCCATCTCCAATCCGGAGCCGCAGTTCGACGCCGGTTCAGAGGCATTGCAGGGGAGCAACGGGGGCATGGCAGAGCAAGGACGGCACGGGTTCTGGCGCTGGATCAACCGGATCATCGATGCGGTCAGCTTCAACGACCAGATACGGGATCTGGCCGATATGCTCAACCGCAGGGTCGAGCAGTCAGAGGAGATGACGGCCGACCTTCTCTCCCACCCCGGCGGATTCACCCGCGCCTTCCGCAAACGGCGAATGGGCATCGCCGAGTCCTACATCCGGATCGCCCAGAAGCTGGTCCGCAACAATGTGCAGGACCGTCTCCACGCCTTGAAGTCCCTGGTCGCCTTCTCGCTGCACGCAAAAACCATCAGCATGCCGCTCAACACTGCACGTGTTCAGACCGAGATCATGAAAGAAGCGGTCAAGAACATCCGCAACCGGCGGCGGCAGATGGAGATGATCACCGATTTCTCCCTGGCATCCTACGGGCATGAAGCGACTATTCGGCGCTTCCTCCGGGAACTGAAGCGCCTCGAGGTTCCGGAGAACGGCCGCCCCCTCAAGGACCTTGACATGGGGTGGGACGCCCACGTCCACGACAACCTTTCCGAGGGGCGGAAAACCCCCAGCCAGCTCGTGCTCGACGCCTTTATCAAGGGGATCTCGCGCCTCACCCTGGCCTACTATGACATCCCCCACCGAAACATCGTCTTCGAGGCGATGGAAGCCGGAAGAATTCTGGGCGTCGAGGTCTCCATCGGCATCGAGTTCAGCATCGGCCAAAGAACCCGGAGGCGGCATTTCCTGTTCCTGCCCCCCGCCGTCACCTTCGACGCCTTCGTCGAATTCTTCAATACCAACTGCAGGACGCTCGCCCATTTCTATGACGGCCTCGACGAAAACCGGAATCACCGCCGCCAGGTAATTACGGAAATCCTCGAAAATTTCAACCGAACCCACCGCATCGACATCAACCGGGGCTTTGCCGAGGAGAGCATCTTCGCCCTCGGCCCGCTCCAGCTTTCCGATCTCGAAAAAATCGTTCCGTACGGCCAGTTCTCCCGGAACCACCTTAGTGAACTCCTCTACGAACAGCTCAAGGTGGTCCTGAAGCGGCGCGTGCTTCTCCTCAAGGCCCAGTTTGAGGTCTCGCAGCAGCTCTTCAGGCAGGATACTTTGACCGGATGGGAATTCGAGCAGGTCCAAAACGCCTACCGCAGGCTACGGAACCAGTATTCCACCCTGAGCCCTTCCCGGATCAAGAGCGAATATTTTTCGGGAAAGAACATCGTCGACTACGACTCCGCCTTTGCCGCTGAGGAAGAGATCCTGCCGGGCCTGAAACAATCCGGCGCCATCATCACCTTCAACCGCCCCCTCGAGCACGGCTTTGCGCCCGCAGTCGAGACAGTGCTCAGGGCCCACACCTGCATCGACCAGATCGAATTGATGAACATGCGCGACAGCATGGGCCGGGACCCGTCTGAAATCATGCGCCTGACCCGTTTCGTCAGCCTTGTCAACACCGGGCCCCTGCAAGAGCTGAAACGCTTTCTCGATGGCCAGCAGGGCCGGCCCATCACCACCACCCACATAGCGGAGGCCCACGAAAAGTACCATCGCGACCCCCTGGTCCCCCTGGCCGCCAGCGCATCCACGGGATGGAAGCCCCAGGTCCCCGGCATGGGATTCATCCGGGAGTCGCACATCCCGAAAAAGTCCCGCAGATATTTCTGCCGGACCCACTACCGGCTTCCCAGGCCCGTCGCGGAGCTGATCAACGGCCGGGGGCGAAAGCCGGATCCCCCTAAGGCCGCCGTGGACGAAATCTACTGCCTCGGCAAAAGCGGCCATTTCAGGCCCAACGTGGTGGGCGACGAAGCGCACATCGAGAGGATCGGCCCCCTGAGGGCCTGGCGATACCTCAACCCCGCCGTCAAGAATTTGATCCGCGTGGCCATCGGCATCGTGCCCGCCTGCCTGTGGATCGGCTGGGAATATACCCTGGTCTGGTTTGGAATCACCTTCCTCCGGAATGTCTTCGTGGACCTCGTCGCCATGTCGGGCCCCCGCCCCAGGGCCTGGTCGCTGCGGGACATCAATATGGACAACACCACCCAGTCCCTCTTCTGGACCGGTTTCTCCGTTCCCCTTCTGGGATCGGTCAAGCTGGGGTTCGATTACGCATGGCCGTTCGCCTTCACCGGCCTGCTGTTCGTCTGGCTGAAATTCCTGGTGATCTGCGTTGCCAACGGCCTCTACATCTCCGCCCACAACAAGCTCCGCCGGTTCGACAATCGGGTCATCCGGGCCAATTTCTTCCGGAGCGTCCTGGCATGGCCCTTCTCGGCCGTTTTTTCACCCATCGGCAACCTGCTCCTGGTCCCCAGCATCGTGCAGGCCAAATTCTGGTCCGACGTGGTCGCGGCCGTCATCGAGGGCAGCGGGAAATTCCAGCAGAAGATCGTTCTCCGGAAGCGGGACTACCGGGAGCTGCTGCCGCTGCTCCGGTCCGAAGACATGGATACGCGAATGACCGCGATGATGGATATTCTATATATCTGGGGGAAACGCCAGCGGGGGGCCAGCGGCCTCTACCGGATCCTCATGGGGCGCGGAGGGCTGTCCGATGCATTGAAGCGGATGTTCAAGCAGGCCCGGCCGGAAGAAAAACGCGCGGCTGCAGCGGCAGGGATCGAACACCTCGACCGGATGATCGCGCTATTCTCCCCCCACGAGTCCGCAGCCGAGCTTTCCCGCTTCATCCTGGCCAAGTACACCGACCGCGAGGCCATCGCGCTGATCGGCATCCTCGACAGCCACCTGCTGCAGTTTCACCAGTGGCTGAAAACGATTCGGCGGAAAGCGGAAAGGGGCCTCCCGCCGCCCGATGCCGATGCACCGCAGGCGCCGGGCGGTTAGATGTCAAAGACGACCCTGGCCTCCCAGCCCGCGGGAGACGGTGCCACGCGGATCTGGTGGTAGGTGACGGCCTTGATCTCCTCGAGGACGGCATGGCGGTCGGGGTCGTAGGGTTCGTAGAAGAGCCGGGCGGCAAGCGCATATTCCGAAATCGACAGGATCTCGACCGAACGGATGAGACGCTCCTCGCCGGTCCACTGGTAGAGGACCTCGCGAAGCCAGTTGACCATGAGGTCGGGCCAGTCGTCGCCGACGACCTCAAGGGGGAAAGAAACGGTCGCCGCCGCGGGGATGCGCACCTCG
>CAJXSB010000433.1 GCA_913060435.1 uncultured Desulfococcus sp. | reverse complement strand
CCGGGACCACGCCGCCGGACGGACCGGCATGGGGGCGGTGATGGGTGCCAAGCGGCTCAAGGCCATTGTGGTCAGAGGCGGCGGAGGCCCCCGCCGAAAGCCGCGTTCGGAGGCCGTGAAGGCGGCGGTGCGGGACTACCTCCGAAGGATCACGGGATCTCCGGACTTCAAGGTCTTCTCCGAGCTGGGCGGCGCCGGCTACGTCCAATGGGCCGACGAGCATTCCCTCATGAGCACCCGCAACTACCGCGAGCAGCGGTTTGCCGGATCGGCCGCCCTCGACGGCGCCCGCCTCCGGGAAGCCCGTGTCCGGACCCGGGGCTGCGCCCGCTGTCCCGTACGGTGCAAGGCCGTTCTTCGTTTCCCGGAGGGAAAATACAAGGACCGAGAACTGTTCCGGCCCGAGTTCGAGCCCATGATCAACCTCGGGGCCAAGTGCGGCCTGGCCGACGCCCCCGCCCTCGTCCACCTCGACAACCTGCTGACCCGCCTCGGCTTAGACTCCACCTCGGCAGCCACGGCCATTGCCTTTGCCATGGACCTGCACGACCGGGGCATCCTCGATCCGGCCATTGCCCAAGGGCTCGACCTTGCCTGGGGCAGCGGCGACGGCATGGAAGCCCTGATCCGGCAGATGGCTGCAGGGGAAGGACTGGGGGGCATCCTGGCCGGCGGCGTCCGGCGGGCCGCCCGGATCCTCGGCCCCGAAGCCGAGCAATTCGCCGCCCATGTCAAGGGACTGGAGCTGACCGCCTACCACCCGGCGGCGCTGCTGGGTTCGGCCCTGGGCTACGCCATCTCGAGCCGCGGCGGCGACTACAACAATGTCTACGCTTCGATGGAGCACCGCTGGACAGCCGAGCAGGCCGAAGCGGCCTTCGGCACGGCAAAGGCCCTCGACCCCGCAAGCTACGACGGCAAGGGACGGCTCGTGCACCGGGCGGTGCTCGTCAACATCATCGTCGACAGCCTGGGCATCTGCAAGGTCCCGGCCCTCTCCATGATCGGCGCCTTCGACCTGGAAAACGAGGCCCGCCTCACCGCAGCCCTGACCGGCTGGGACATCACGGCCCGGGAGCTTTTCACCGTCGGGCAGCGGGTCGCCGACATCGAGCGAATGATCAATATCCGGCTCGGGGCCGGACCGGCCGATGACGCGCTTCCCGAGATGTTCTTCACCGGCGGCGGCCCCAGGCTCGACCGGGCGAACTTCCATCGGATGGTGGCCGAGTTCTACGCTGCCATGGGGTGGGACGAGACCGGCCGGCCCGGGGATATTCCCGTGGAGGATATTCCGGCCGGATGCAGGGCCCGGGCGCAGGGTTCGCGGCACATCTAATCATCTGATCCAACAGAAGCGAGGATAATCATGATTTCAACCCACGATTCGCGCATGGAAAGCGCCCACTATGCCCGCATGGGCGGAGCGGAGTGCGAGAAGATCCACATGGCCACCCTCGAAATCCTCGAACGGACCGGCGTGGATGTCCACGATGAAGCGGCCCGAAAAATCCTGGCCGCCGGCGGGGCCCGGACCGACGGCATCCGGGTCCGCATCCCGGAGTTCATGGTCTCCCGCGCCCTGGACCAGGCCCCCCGCCGGCTCACCCTCTACGACCGCAGCAAGACGCCCGCCATTCGGGCCTGGGGGTATCGGACCTACTACGGGGGCGGGTCCGACTGCCTCAACATCCTCGACCATCGCACCGGCGAGCGGCGGAAACCAATCCTCCAGGATGTGGTCGACGCCGTCACCATCATGGACGCCCTGCCCGAGATCGACTTCGTCATGTCCCTCTTTCTGCCCTCTGACGTGGACCAGCGGATCTACGACCGCTACCAGATGGAGGCGATGCTCAACCACACCACCAAGCCCATCGTCTTCGTCTCCCCGGACTTCGAAGGGTGCAGGGCCGCCGTGGAGATGTGCGAGGCCGTGGCCGGCGGCGGGGAGGCCTTCCGGCGCCACCCCTTCGCCACCTGCTATATCAACGTGACCTCGGGCCTCACGGCCAACCAGGAGGCCCTGCAGAAATGCATCTACCTGGCAAAGAAGGGGCTGCCCCAGCTCTGGATCCCCCTCAACGCCGGCGGCGTCAACGCGCCGGCCACCACCGCGGGGTGCATGGCGTCCATGAACGCCGGGATCATGACCGGCATCGTTCTGGCACAGCTGGTGCGGGAGGGGTCGCCCGTGGCGGTCCCGGGCTGGAACGGCGGGCCCTACAACCTCAAGACCATGGTCGGCAACTACGTCCTGGCGGACGAGCAGGGCGTCCCCACCTCCATGGGCAAGTACTATGGGCTGCCGGTCTTCGGCCTCGGCGGGTCCACCGATGCCAAGGTCCTGGACCAGCAGACGGGCATGGAGGTCACCATCAGCCTCATGACCGCCCTGATCCACGGCGCCAACATCGTCCACGATGTCGGGTTCATGGATGCCGGACTCCAGGGGTCTTTGCAGCTCCAGGTCATCGCGAACGAGACCATCGGGTTTCTCCGGGCCGCCACCCGGGGGGTGGTGGTGGACGACGAAACCCTCGCCCTGGATGTCATCGACGAGCTCGGCCCCACGGGCAACTACCTCCAGCATCCCCACACCCTGCGCCACTACAAGGAGCCCTTCCACTCGAAGCTCTTCGACAAGGGCCCCTACTCCCTCTGGCGGAAGAAGGGGGGGCTTTCCATGGAGCAGCAGGCCGCGAAGGTCATCGACGAGGTTCTCGCGACGCACCGCTGCGCGCCCCTGCCCGATGCGGTCCGCGACGCCATCAGCGCCATTGTCCGGCGCGAGCAGGCGTGGATCGACGGCATCCCCCCGAAGGCCTGAGCGCTGTGCGCCCGTGACAGCACGGGCGGCATTATCTATCCGTATTGGAAACTTTCGGCGTCTGTGCTTCCGCGGCGCCGGCAACCAATGGCGGCGCGACGTTCCGGTGCCTCCGGCGCCCCTTGGCGTGGCAGGCGTGGGAAACCATGCCTTGACAGAATAGGGAATTTTGATAGATTTGTTAAAAAATTACATATCCCATCGAAGGAGGATGCATGAAAAAAGACCCCGCAGCGATTCATCCGGCCATCCAGGAGTATAAAAAACACCTCGACAACGGGAATATGTCCCGCCGGGATTTCATCCGGTACGCCGGCCTGCTGGGCATGTCGGCCTTTGCCGCGAGCCAGATGGCCGGCCTGGCCTGGCCCCTCCGGGCCGCGGCCCAAGGCGTCAAGCGCGGGGGCACCATGAAGGTGGCCGCTCCGGTTCACAAGGTCACCCACCCGGCCCAGTTCTCGTGGATCGTTCCCACCAACCAGCTCCGGCAGGTCGCGGAGTACCTGACCTACACCGACGAGAACAACATCACCCACCCCTACCTCCTGGAAAACTGGCAGGCGAGCGACGATCTCAAGACCTGGACCCTCAACCTGAAAAAGGGCATCCAGTTCAATAACGGCGACGACTTCACCGCCGACGACGTCATCTTTACCTTCAACCAGTGGCTCAACA
>CAJXSB010000432.1 GCA_913060435.1 uncultured Desulfococcus sp. | reverse complement strand
CATAGGGTTCACCAAGCAGTAACACGGGAACGGCCCAGAGAAAGATCATCTGGATCAGCGCAATGGCCCATGCGACCTCGAAGGGAAGGGCAAAAAACTTCATGTGCAGTGATGCCGCAACACCTGCGGTTGCCGTCGACAGCAATCCGCCTTGGATGATTTCCGGAATTGAAAAATTGATGTGCACACCGGGAATGCGGGTCGTGAATTTCCCCCATTGAATACCGGGTTGAACGGATCCATCTTCTCTCTTAATCGCCATGAACTGCCTCCTTTTTGGGGTTTATACCAGATCAGAATTCTGAATTCTCAAGCACAGCCTTGGCTTCAGCAAATCTTATGCCGTTGTTCGAAAACAATGTAATATATTGAAATTGTATGTATTTTTTAAATTATAAAAAAATCGTACAAAAAAAGTGTTACATTAAGAAACAGAATAGGATTCATTTTTAATAAAATAATACAATCAATATATGGTTAAATACTCTTTAATATAGTATGTTATGCCTGGTGTTACGAAAATATACGTGTAGTTCGGTGCCGGAAAGGTCGATTTCTCATGGGGGGATATCGTATAGGGGGTGGGGAGAGTGGATGATCACCGTTAAGATATTAACGACTTGCAGTATATGGTTTTCCCGTCTCCAATGGCATAGAAATCCTTGAGTACAGCCTCCAGGCGGTAACCCAGACTTTCGTAGAACGCGCGGGTACTGGCATACTGAACGCGCTGCGAGGTGTCAACATAGATCCGACTTCCGCCGGCCGCCTTGACGCGTCGTTCAACCTCCATGAGCAGACGCCGGCCAAGACCTTTTCCTTGAAAATCCGGATGCACGGCAATCCAGTAAAGGTCATAGCTTGATGCGGTGCAGGGGATGGGACCGAAGCAGGCGTAGGCGGCCAGGCGGCCGTAGTGATCGGCCATGATGAAAGAATACCCGGATGCCTCGCCTTTTTGCAGCCGTTCCACGACGAGTTCTTCAGCTACATCCACTTCATCGGGGTGAAAGAAACCGGTCAGGTCAACCAGTCGGCGCACGCGCTGGCCGTCCCCGGGCACCAGGGTGTCGCGCAGGGTAACGCCATGGATCCGGTTGGACGGAACATGGCGGCTGTCCGCCCAGCGGCCGGCGCCTTCGATCAGTCCGCGAAAGAAGGCCAGGGCGTTTTTCCCCAGGGTCTGGGTGCGGTAACCGCCCTCCTGGATGACGGCTATGGGCAGCCCCAGTTCGCCGATCATGCTTCCGCCTGCCCGAAAATCCTTGACGGTCAGCGACCAGGTTCCCGTGGGATCGCCCTTGGCCGGATCCAGTCCGAGGCCGATCACCAGGAACTGCGGCTTGAACTCGTCGATGCGCTTAAGGGCGCGGGTCAGGGCCTTGCGGTACTTCTCACCATCAACGGATTCAGGAAGGGCGAGGTTGAGGTTGAAACCTTCGCCTTCACCCTCACCGTGTTCCTCCTCGAAGCCGGAAAAGTATGGGTAGGCGAATTTGGGATGGCCATGGATCGAAACGGTCAGCACATCGCTGCGGCGATAGAAGATATCCTGGCCGCCGTTGCCGTGGTGATAGTCCACATCCAGGATGGCCACCTTTCCATGCCCGCATAGATACTGGGCGGCGATGGCGTTGTTGTTGAAGTAGCAAAAACCGCCGAATGACCGCCGTTCGGCGTGATGGCCCGGCGGACGGATCAGGGCGTAGGCGATGCGCCGTCCGTCCAGAATTTCGCGAGCCGCGGTCAGGGCACAGTCCACGCTGCGCCGGGCGGCCAGAAAGGCGTTGGCGTTGATGGGTGTGAAGGTGTCGATGCAGTAGTAGCCCGAGAGCACCGACGGCTCTTTGGGCGGACGGGTCTTGTTGCGGATGGGAAAGATGTAGGGATAGAGCGATTTACCGGCCGGCACCTCGGCGCAGGCCCGTTTGAGGTAGCTGACGAAATCAGCATCGTGGACGGCGGTGAGATGTTTGTCCGGAAAGGGACGCGGCTTGATGGTGGCAAACAATCCGCTGGGTTCCAGGACCTTGAGGATGCGTTTAACCCGTACCGGTGACTCCACGTAACCGTGTTCATGGATGTGATGAATGTCATGGCGGTCGTTGACGATCAGGGCAATCTGCTCGGAGGAGCGGCTTTCCACCACCCGAATCACCGCTTCGGGTTTGACGTAGCGAAAGGGTCGGATGTGCACCGGGTCGTCCCGGAAGCTGTCCACCACGCGCTCGACATACTCAGCCGGACAGTAGTCTGCGTATTTACGTTCCAGAATGGCCCGCACCACCTGGCGGGCGTATCGCTTTTTCAATGGCCTGCCGGTGCCCAGGTCGTCGACCACCAGATGGGGCATACCAGTGTCGCCGGGTTTGACCGGCAATTCGTAGGCCGTGCCTGTGATCGGCCGCGCGCCATAGCGTTCATAAAAACGCAGCCGTGCCTGGTTTTGCCGGCGCTGGGCCGGGTCCGGGCAATCGGCCGCATCGTCAGGCAGGCACTCGAAGAACAGGCCGTCCACTTTCAGGGCCAGGGATTCCTGGCGGATACGGTCGTACAGTGCCCCGCCGATGCCGGCACCGACGCGGTCCGAGGCGGTGGCGATCCAGTCCAGGTAGGTGAAGCGGATTTCCGGCTCGTGCAGCAGCATGGCAAAGCCGCGTACCTTGCCCTTGATACTCTCGGCTACGAATAGGATGCTGCGGAAGCGCTGTTTGAATGGATTGCGCAGCTTCTCGGCGATGGTTTCGATTTCTTTTGGATCAATGGCCGAAAACTGGCTGCGCAGGATTTCCTGAACCTGAGCGATGGTGCTCCTGTTGACCGGCAGAATGTTGTCATAAATGCGTCTAATGCGCAGCATGAAACGTTTTCCTGTTCATCGGAAACTACCGGCGATGATGCGCGCCACGGCATCTTCGAAGGCAATACCGGCGCGCGTCAGCGCCGCGGCGAAACCGGCGTCCGGGGCGATGCACGGATTGGCGTTGATCTCCAGCACAAAGGGCGTACCGTCGGCGGCCACGCGGAAATCGACGCGGGCGTAACCGGCCAAGCCAAAGCCATGCCAGCAGTCAAGGGCGATCGTTTTCAGCTGCTCGAGGAGATCCCCGTCCGTCGTATCAAAATCGAACTGCCGGGGCGTGTGATGAAATTCATAGGCAGCCTCGTCCCATTTGGCACGGTAGTCGACGATGCGCGGCATGTCGGCGGTATAGCCATCGAAGATGATCTCCGCCGGCGGCAGCACTTCGGGACCGTCTGGGCCGGTAAGCAGGGAGAGGTTGAACTCGCGGCCATCGACGAACGCTTCGGCAAAGCAGGCGCCGCCCAGCGCCGGCGCCCGTCCGGCCAGCGCGGCGTAGGCTGCATCAGCGGTCAGATTTTTAACAATGCTCTCCGGTCCCAATCCAATGGAGGCATGCTCCCACACGGATTTGACAATCCAGGTGGACTTGTCGGCACTGCCGAAGCGGCCTTTTCCGTTTCCACCGGGAAAGGGACCGATCCACGCCGGCGTGGCGATGGCT
>CAJXSB010000431.1 GCA_913060435.1 uncultured Desulfococcus sp. | reverse complement strand
AGCGGGCGTCCGGCTCCAGATGGGCGCCTTCGGCCCACTCATTCCAGGCATTGATGAAGACCAGCCGTTCGTCGGCCCCGGCGTGGCGCTTCCGGGTGTCGATGACGGCGTTGGCAAGCCAGCGCCGGTAGTTCGCCGGCGAGCTGTTCAGGAAGACGGTGCTGAAAGGGCCGCGCCGAGGGGTGTTGTCCCACGTCGGGCAGACGCCCCGGAAGAGCGTGTATCCCGGGTCTGTATAGGTTTCGCTGCGGTCGGCAAGGGCCTGCCAGTCGTAGATGGTGCAGCGGAACGCGTCGCTGAGGGGGGTGACGGTGTCGGTGATGTTCGGCGGCCCGGAATTGTTCGGCGGAAACTCCACGGCCGCATCGAAGCCGTATCGTGCCGGATCGACGCTCTCGAAAGACTGGGTATAGGCCAGGTAAATATCACCGATGCCGTTTTCACGGCACCATTTCCGCCACCGCTGCGCTGTTTTTTTTGCCGATGGGAGCAGGCTGGGACGATAGACCAGAAGCAGGGGCCTGTCGTCGATGCGGATATAGCGTCTATCGCGCATGTAGCGGGCAACATGCGCGATAAACGCCAGATCGTCCGCCGGCGAGTGCGCCTGGGCCATGAGGACATCTTCGTCGCGGCCGTCCCAGCGGCGGCTCCAGTTCTCATTTGCCCAGCAGAGGCAGAAGGGGAGGTCCAGCCCTGGGTCATCCCGGTAGTTCCGGATGGGGGCCTCCAGCAGTCGCCGGCCCCCGAACCAGTAGAAATAGAAGCAGAATCCGAAGATGCCGTACTGCCGGGCCAGTTCGACCTGCCGGCGCTGGACCGTCGGGTCGAGGAGGCTGTAGTATCCCAGCTCCCCCGGGACATGGGGCTGATAATGGCCTTCAAACTGCGGTATGGCCGGGCGCACGTTGGTCCACTCGGTAAACCCCTCGCCCCACCATGCATCGTTTTCGGGAATGGCGTGGAACTGGGGGAGATAGAAGGCGATGGCCCGGACCGGGAGCCGGGCGGGCGGCGGTGCGTCGCTCGGGGGGACATAGTCCGGCCCGGGGGCCTCTCCGGCCGTATGGCGGGCGGCCGAACCCGTTTTGGCGGCGCGCTTCCCCCGTAGGTCCGGTTCAAGCGCCGGTGCGCCGGCGCCCTGCTGCAGATCGGCCCAGACACGGTAGGCGAGGGTCCAGCCGAAAAAGGTCGGAAACCAGGTGAAGACCCGGTCCTTGAAGCGCAGCTTCCGTTCCGTTGAAACGGGAAGACGGTGCCAGATCCATCGGGACGTATCGGAGTTGACCCGGCGGAGGAGGCGGTTGGGCCGGGTGATGCATTGCCGCCGGAGGGATCGCAGCGCACCTGTCAGGCGCCAGGAGTTGCTGCGCCGCATTACATCGAGTTCGGCCTGGGCGAGGGCCAGGGCGCTTTCTCGATCCGAGGCCTCCCGGCGGGCGTGCGTCAGCTGCGCGCGGAGTGCGGCCAGCTCCTCCCGCAACCGCTTTTCCGCCGCCGTCGACTCCTGCCGAAGGGCGTCGCGTTCCGCGGACAGGCGCGACATCCGGGCCTTCAGCGCTTCCGCGGTGCGGGCGTGCGCTTCCTCGGCGCCTTGCAGGCGCTGCTGCAGTGCCGTGATGCGGTTCTCATGCGTCGAGACAAGCCCTTCGCGGCGGCGGCGTTCGCTGTCGAGGGCGGCCTCCAGCGCTGCGATGCGCTCCCCTTCCGCTGCGGCACGCCGTTCCTGTGCCTCATGGGCCTGCCGAAGGGCGGTCTCCGCTTCCATCTGCTGGACCTGGAGCTGCCTGGAGGCGTCGGCCACTTGGAGCTGGAGCTGTTGGAAGGCATCGGCCAGCCGCTGACGTTCGGCATTTTCCGCTTCTCGCCGTCCCTGGGCCCTGGCTTCGGCCTCCCGGGCGGCCGACAGCGCCTCTTGAGCGTTGTCCACATCCTGGCGCGCCTGACGGAGCGCCGTGTCGAGAGCATCCATATAGCCGAGCAGCGGCTGCAGCTCGCCAAAGCGCCGTTCAATGTCGGCAAGGCTCTTTTGAAACGACGGCTCCTCCAGGCGGGATGCCTCCGCCGCCGCTCCGGCCAGGAGGCGGTGGATTTCCGCCACGAGGGGCGGGACCTCCAGGGGGTCCTCCAGGCGTTCGACAGCCGCGACATTTCGCCGGAGCCCAGGATCGAGAAACTGGCGGGTGTAGGCCGCAAGCGCTTCCGGGGCGGCATCCGGGGCGGGCAGGTCCAGGCAGCGGGCCATCCGGGCCAGCTCCGCCTCCGGGTCTGTCAGCATGGCGTCGTAGGAGACGACCAGGCGTTTCCGCATCCGGGTGCCGTGGATGGCGGCGACCAGGTGCTTGGCCCAGAGAAGGAGCGATTTCATCTGATGAAAACCGTCCCTCTTCCACAGGGACTTGGCCACCTCCAGGGGATTCCGCAGGACGATGACATACCGGTCGTCCACCCCCATGGCCGTGAAGACTTCGCGCCAGAAGGGAAGAAGAACCGCTGTACGGGGGTCTTTGAAGCCGAAGATCCGCCGCCCGGCCATCTTTTCGTCGAGCAGGGCGATGGCCGCCCTCTGCTCGGATCGGAGCGCGTCCCGGGTAAGGCGCGCTGCATCCAGGGGCGCCATGCGGTGCCACCCGGAATCGAGTTTGGCGAGCATGGCATCGTTGAAGGCGTTCAGCGCCGCGTCCTCCCAGAAGCCTTTCTCGTTGTCGCCGGCAATAGGGCCGATGAGGCTGTCGCCCAGGTCGACGGAGAGGACTTTCAGGGCCCGGGTGACCGCGCTGGTCCCGCTCCGATGCATCCCGAGGACGACGATGAGGGGCTTTCCCGCATGGGGCATGGTTCCATCCATTATGGTTTTTTTTTCATTTCGGTTCATTCTCCTGCGTCATCCCTCGACCGGCGAGAGGCGGACGGCCGAGGCACGGACGTCGAGGTCGACCATGCCCGTGGCCGCGCGGTCCTCGTCCGGCATCACCTTGAACATGACGGCGTCGATGATGCGGTGGAGGTAGAGGGGGTCGGCCTGGGGATCCGGCATGCCCCGGACGCCGGCGTTGATGAAATAGCTGCCCGGCGCCAGGAGGCAGCGGAAGGCGATGGTGACGGCAAACTGTGCCCCCTCGGGGACCATGGCGATGCTTTTCCGGGCCGAGGGATAGGCCGCACCCCCAAGGGCAAGGCCGGCCACCGTCCGGATCAGCATGCCGCACTGCACCTGCCATGCCGGACGGGTAAAATGGACGCGGTAGCAGTAGTGGTAACGGTCCCGCATGACCAGCATGTTGACACGCTCTCCCTCGGGCGTTTCGATATGCGGGTCCTCGATGCGGACCCCTTGCCCCTCATAGTCGAAGCGGCTTTTGGAGACCAGTTGATCCGCGAAATAGGCCCGCCCGGGCTGGGGCGTGTCCGCAGCGCTGGCCGTCCGTCCCTGCTTCGTCGCGGTGGTTTCTTCCCCCAGGTTTTTCGACGGGGGTGCGGCAGCGGCGGAGAAGAGGCGCTTTTCGTAAAAATCCGTTACATCCTTGGGGC
>CAJXSB010000430.1 GCA_913060435.1 uncultured Desulfococcus sp. | reverse complement strand
CGAAGTCCGATTTGGCATCGGGGACGGCCTCGGCGGCCGGCCGGACGGCACGGCGCCCGATGACGGGATCAGCTTTTCGGGCAACCGGGTGCTGTTCAAGTCGGACGGCAGCAGCGAATCGGGAACGGTGTATGTGATGAACGCCAA
Organism: uncultured Desulfococcus sp.; assembly: GCA_913060435.1. Lineage (GTDB taxonomy): Bacteria > Desulfobacterota > Desulfobacteria > Desulfobacterales > Desulfococcaceae > Desulfococcus. The sequence goes on along the minus strand of CAJXSB010000430.1, from coordinate 3,392 downwards.
AGGCCAGACCTTTGCCGTTGGATCCATTTCACGGACCGGCAGGATCAAGGTCTGGGCGAACTACGGCCAGGGATGGGAGTCTTAAATGGAGAAGATGAGAAAGAAAAACGAGGAAGCCGGATTTACACTGCTCGAGGTCCTGATCGCCATGGTGATCCTGGCCATCGGGCTCCTGGGGGTGGCGGCCATGCAGGTCAACGCCATCAGCGGCAACGCCTACGGCAACAAGCTGAACGAGGCGACCGAGCGGGCCCAGATTAAAATGGAGGCCCTCCGGAACCTGACCTACGAAGAAGTAGAGCCCGAGGCCGAGCTGACGGACGCCGAGGGGTTCACCCGGAAGACGATCGTGAAGCGGAATACGCCGGAACAGGGGGCCAAGACCGTCGAGGTCGAGATCTCGTGGGAAGACCAGACCGGCAGGAAAAATCACCAGGTCACCTTTCGGACCATCATTGCCAAATGAGGAAGGGCGAAGGATAAAGGAGAAATCGCGTATGCAAAACCCATATCGACACGAGTCGGGGTTTACCCTGATCGAAATGCTGATCGCACTGGGGCTCGGGATGATCGTCATCGGCGCGGCCATCGGTGTCTTCAACTACAGCCAGCATTCCTACAATATCCAGGAGGATGTCGCCGCCATGCAGCAGGACATCCGCATCGCCAAATCCTTCATCGAACGGGATGTCCGGATGGCGGCGGCGGGCATGGCGGAGTATATTCCCCTGGAGGGGATGAGCGACGAGGATGAGGCCGTCTTCACCTTTCAAAACGGTGCCGGCGAGGGCGGGTCGGACATCCTGACCATCCGCTATGTCGTTCCCAAGCCGCATCCCTGCGGCGAACGGCCGGTCGGGGTATCGGAGTCGATCACCGCCTGCGACGTGCTCCCCCCCATCACCCTGGACGAAAACATGATGCCCGACACCTCCTCGACGGTCAATGTCGCTGATCAGCTGGCCAACCTGCCCTTCAACCTCTGGGATCAGGGTTGCTACTGCCACGGCACTTTTTACGACGAAGGCTCCCCCAACGGTCTCGACATGGAGGCGCTGATCACCTCGCCCGACGGAAACGACCACTGCATCGTCTACATCACCAAGGTCACCAACAAGACGAACGAGACCTCGATCGACACCGTACAGAACCGCCCGATTCAGAGCGATGACAACTACCAGATCAAGAACAAGATCATCAACACCTATCCGCCGGGATCCACCCTCCGTTTCTTTACCTACAAGCCCCTGACCGTGGCGAAATACTTCGTCCAGGAAGGCGTCCTGATGCGGGATTATGACGACGATCTCCTGAAGGGGGCGGCGGAGACCCGGGACCCCATCGCCGAGCACATCGAGGATCTCCAGTTCGCCTTCGGCCTCGACACCGACGACGACAATGTCGTGGACTACTGGGTTGACGGCAGCAACGCTGACGACATGGATGGGACCGGCGACCTGACGGACGCCAACAAGGCGCTCATCCGGGCGGTGCGCATCAGCGTCCTTGGCCGCACGGACCGGGCCCGCAAGGAGCTTACGGCCGCGGTCCGTCCGGCGGTGGAGGACCACGGTGCAGGCGATGCATCGGACTATTTCCGCAGGCGCCTCTCCCAGGTCACCGTCGAGGTCCGGAACCTGACCCTGGAGTCGCCGGTGGATCCCACCGCAGGCACGGGAACTTGACGGCGCAGCAGAATCAACGAAAGTGAAGGCTTAGGCCGCGCGCCCGCAACAACGGCGGCAGCCGCAGGTCGGGCGTCCCAGAAAATGGATCACATCAGGAGGCGTGATATGAAAAGATATCAAGAGGCATTCATCCGGATCGGGCGCAGCGAAGAGGGCTCGGCCCTGGTGATCACCATGCTGCTGTTGGTGGTGCTGACCATCATCGGCGTGGCGGCCACCAACACCTCGGTGCTCGAGATTCTCACCAGCAACGCCAACAAGCGCAAGCAGGCGGCCTTCTATGCCGCCGAGTCGGGCATCCAGCACGGCCGGCGGATCCTCAGCCAGCTCATCGATGACCATAATGCCGATCCCAACGCCAACGCCGGCAAGGAGCTGGAAAACTGGGCGTTTCTCTTCGACGACACCAGCACGCTGAGCGATGTCGCCAGCCCCAATTATCCCGGCGAGAAATATCTTCTCAACAAGGAAACCTTCGGGGACCATACCTACACGGTCACGGTCTTCGAGAATGAATCGACCACCGACGGCGTCATATTCATCCGGTCCATCGCCCAGGGGCCGGGCGGCGGCTTTGCCGGGGTGGAGGTCAGCTTTTCCGGCCAGTACTCCCTGGAGGAGGACAAGAAGCCGGTCCACACCTACACGGCCCAGCAGAATTTCGGGCCGGACAAGGCCAACAAGGGGGTCGACCTCGAGGATATCGATGCTTCGGATCTGTCCCAGACCCAGATCGACCAGGGGGTTTGATCCTTTGGGACGGCAGACCGCCGTTTTGCCGGCTAGGCTTGAACCGTCAAGATGCTTATGGAGAAAATATGATGAAGATCAGAACAATGCAGCCATGTTGCAGAATTTTTGTCCTTGCCCTTGCCGCAGCCCTCTGCCTGGCGAGCGCCGGACATGCGACGGCGGCGGACCAGACAGCCATCGCCGGATGCGCCCTGCCGGTGACGTCGCCGGACTACAGCGGCGGTTTCGTACTCGATGATTTCGAGGTCTCGGGCATCCTGCTCAACGACAACGGCGACCTGGCGCTCGACACCCAGAGCCGCCAGCTCGACCCCAGCAACATCGAAATCCCCATCGAGCAGGAGGTGTCGGTGACCTTCCTGTACGAGGGGGCGGGGTTTACCCACAGCCGGTTCGGGTGGATGTACGAAACCGATGTCGACGACGCCGGCAATCCCGACACCAGCAAGATCCGGTGGCTTTACGAGCAGATCCTCGATGCAGACAACGACGGCGTGCTCGATTATCCCGCCGAAGCGGACACCAATGGGGACGGCGTCATGAATGCCAAGGACAACAAGAAATTCCTGACCGATGCCGAAGGGGTGCCGATCCTTTTCAAGGCCGGCGCGAAGCTGGTCTTTGTGCTCGACTCCCGCCTGATGTACGGCACGGCGGACCCCGACTGCAGCGACAGTTGGTGCGGCGGGATCTTCTACACCAAGCAGGAATGGAACGAAGGACTGGGAAAATGCACCGATACCTACAGCGGTATCAGCCGGATCCTCCGGCTGTATGAAACCGGCACCGAAGGGGATACGTCCTGTTATGACTACTACGCGGACTGCGATGCTGACGGCGCCGGCTGCCATACTCAGGGATGGATGAACCAGACCGCCATCGACCGCCTGAAAGCCCTCTATGGCTACGAATTCCGCTCCCCGGAAGCGGGCGACCCCGATGGGTTCAACG
>CAJXSB010000429.1 GCA_913060435.1 uncultured Desulfococcus sp. | reverse complement strand
TTCCGCCCGCCGCCGGCAGCGTCATCCGGCCCTGTTTGAGCCCCAGGAGCCCCGCGGCGGGGGTTGTTTTTTTCGGCAAAGAGGGCTATACTAGGATTTACAGAGATCATGGAGGAAACCGCTTGCGGGGCGGATTTACAGCGCCCATCGAAACAAGGAGGTATCTCATGAAGACCAGAAGCGCCGCTTTTGCGGGATCCTGGTACCCGGAAAGCCCATCGGCCTGCGAAAGGGAGATCCGGGCATTCCTGGAGGAGGGCGTGCAGCCGCCTCCGGCGGGCAGGCGGCTCATTGGCGGCATCGTGCCCCATGCCGGCTGGTATTTCTCGGGAAGCATCGCCTGCAGGGTCATCCACGGCCTCAGTTTGTCTGACCCGCCCGACGTGGTCGCCCTTTTCGGCATGCATCTCCACCCGGGGTCTTCCCTTTATATAATGACTGAAGGGGCATGGGAAACCCCCTTCGGCGATCTGCCGGTCGCAGAGGACCTGGCCGAAGCCCTGGCGGGGAGGTTCAATTTCAGGATAGAAACCCCCAGCCGGTTTACGCCCGACAACACCATCGAGCTCCAGATGCCCTTCGTCAAATACTTTTTCCCGGAAGCCCGGGTGGTCACCATCGGCGCACCGCCTGCGGAAAAGACCCTGGCCGTGGCCGACGCCCTGGTGGCCGAATCCCGGCGGCTGGGCCTCTCCCTCAAGGTCATCGGCTCCACCGACCTGACCCATTACGGCCTGAACTATGGTTTCATGCCCCATGGATCCGGCCCCGAGGCCCTTCAATGGGTGACCGATGAAAACGACAAGCGGTTCATCAACGCCGTGCTGGCCATGGACCCGAAGGTGGTCATCCGGGAGGGCGTTGCACACCAGAACGCCTGCTGTGCTGGCGCGGCGGCGTCGGCGCTGTCTGCAGCCAAGGCCCTGGGGGCCCGCCGCGCCGAGGCCCTCGCCTATGCCACCAGCCACGACAAGCACCCGGGAGAGAGTTTTGTGGGGTATGTGGGCATCGTCTTCGAATGAAGCCGCTCAAGACTTTCCATAACCTGTCCAAAAGCAAGCAGGACCGGATCACCCGCATCGCCTTCGAGGAATTCAGCGAGAAGGGATATGCCGGGGCCAGCATCAACGCCATGGTGCGGCGCCTGGGGATTGCCAAAGGATCGATCTTCCAGTATTTCGGGGACAAGCGGGGGCTGTTTCTCTTCGTCTTCCACACGGCCATGGAGATGGTCAAGGACTATCTCCGGACCGTCCGCGATCAGACCGTCTCCGAGGATCTCTTTACCGCCCTCGAAGCGACGTTGACAGCCGGGGTGATCTTCATGCAGAAGCATCCGGCGATCTACCGCCTCTACATCAAGACCCTGTTCGACGAAGACATTCCCTTCCGGAGCGAGATTCTGCGGTCGCTTCGGGAGTACAGCTTCAAATATTTCCGGTCGCTCCTCGACCGGTCCCGGGCGCGGGGCGAACTCCGCCGGGACCTCGATCTGGACAAGGCGGCCTTTCTGCTCGATGCGCTCATGGACCGGTTCCTCCTGGCGCGGACCGTGCCGCACCTGGACGCGGGGCTGGGCATCTACAGATGCGGTGATGCGGAGGCCCGGGACTGGATCATGCAGATTCGTGAGATGGTCCGCCTGGGAATCGGGGGCGCGTGATGGCGATCCCGCCGTATGTGCTTGTCGCCGCTGCAGTGGAGGGGGAACTCTCCCGCCTTCGGCGTCGGATGCACGCATGGGCGGCCGAGGAGATCGGGCGACGCGCCGTTGCCAGGGGACGGCTCTGCGGCGTCCCGGTCCGGCTGATGGTAACAGGGCCGGGCATGGCCAATACGGTCCAGGCCCTGGCCGCCGTCATCGAGTGCCGTCCGCCGCGGCTGATCCTCCAGACCGGATGTGCCGGCGCGTTCCGTGAATCGGGCCTTGGGGTGGGGGATGTCGCCGTGGCCACCGAAGAGATCGATGCCCACCTGGGGATCGAGCCTGCGAATCCGGACAACCCGCCGGAGTTTCTACCCTTTTCCGTCATGGCGGCAGAAACGGACGCCGTGCCGGGGCGCTACCCCCTTCCCCGACGCTGGGCACAGGCCGCCCTGGCGGCACTCCGCGATGACCGTACGCGTGCCGAGACCCGGGATGCAAAAAGCGCTGGTGCTGCCGCGCCGCAGAAGGTCGGGGTTGGATCGGGGCCGTTTTTGACTGTATCGACCGTTACGGCGACGGACCTCGGGGCCGAACGGCGATACCGGCATTATGGTGCATGCATGGAGGCGATGGAGGGGGCCGGCGCCGCCCACGTTGCCGCCCACTACGGCCTGCCGTTTCTGGAGGTCCGCGCGGCAAGCAACCTCGTAGGCCGGCGCGACCGCGCGTCCTGGGATCTCGACCTGGCATTTCGGCGGGCGACTTGGGCGGTTATGACGATTCTGAAACATTTCAGGGGGCTGGTGGAGGAAAAGAGACCATGACGAGGCCGCTCACGCTGGGATACTCGACGTGCCCCAACGACACATTTCTGTTTCACGCCCTGGCCCACGGAATGGTCGACTGCCGGGGCCTTGAATTTGACATCCGGCTTGCGGATGTGGAGCAGCTGAATCAGGACGCCGAATCCGGTGTGCTGGATGTGACCAAACTGTCATTCGCCGCCATCGGCCAGCTGCAGGAACGATATGCCCTGCTCCGCAGCGGTGCGGCCCTGGGGCGGGGCTGCGGCCCTCTTGTCGTGGCAAGGCCGGGGTTCGATGCATCGCGCCTCGGCCGGACCCGGGTCGCCGTTCCCGGCATGCGGACCACTGCGGCCATGCTCCTGGGCCTCTATCTCTCGAAGGCGCCGGCTTGTGCCGCCATGATTTTCGACCGGATCATGCCGGCCGTGGCCCGGGGGGATTTCGATGCGGGGGTGATCATCCACGAGGGCCGGTTCACGTACCAGGAGCACGGCCTCTCGTCACTGGTGGACCTGGGGCGCTGGTGGGAGGAGGAGACCGGCCTTCCCATTCCCCTGGGCGGCATCGCCGTCCGGCGGGACCTGGGGCCCGACATCGCCCGACGGGTGGAGGCAGCCATCCGGGACAGCGTCGCCTACGCCTTCCAGCACCCGGAAGCATCGGCGGACTATGTTCGGGCCCATGCCCAGGAAATGGCGGCGGATGTCGTGCGCCAGCATATTGCGCTCTATGTCAATGATTTTACCCTCGAGCTCGGCGCATCCGGGGTTGCCGCCGTTGTCGAACTCTTCCGGCGGGGGCATATGGCCGGTCTCCTGTCCCTTTCCCGGCGGGCGCTCCTGGCTGTTGACGACAGCGGTGCGCCGGGGGAAAAATAATAGTGTTGAAAAAGTCAGGGGATGTGGGTATATAATGAAAAATTTGGGTGTTGGCATACTATCTCCACCACCCCGAAGACAAAGGTGAAAGCCGCCCGATCGATCGACGATCCACAGTTCACCCATTCAACCGATAGACCGACTGCTGTGACATCATCATGAAAAAGGAAGCACTGATAGCGCTCGAAGATGGACGGACATTTCCCTGTA
>CAJXSB010000428.1 GCA_913060435.1 uncultured Desulfococcus sp. | reverse complement strand
CTACGATTTCCCAACCTATATCGGAGACAGCCGTCTGCTGGAGGCCTTTCGGGTAAAGGCCTACCCTGCCACCTTCATCCTCGATCGCCACGGACGAATCCTTTTCAAGCACATGGGTGCCGCCCGATGGGACGATCCGGCATTCATGGACTACCTCAAAGGACTCGCACGGACGCCCGCCTAAAGCTTATCCCTCCCGGCGATCGCCGCTCCCCGGGGACTGCAGGATGCGGATCTCCGCGCCGCCCCGCCCCCCGGTTTCGAGCGCGAGCAGCATATAGCGGAGCCGGCCGCCGGGGCCGTTTTCCTGTCCGGGATTGACGCAAAGCGCCCCTTTGATGCAGGTGTGGACGGCACCCGAGCGCTGGGGGGACTCATGGATATGCCCGTGAAGAGATCCCAGCAGCAGCCCCTCCCCGGCCCATCGCTCGATGAACCGGCGGATGCTGACGCTGCCGACCGGGATGCCGCTCTGGATGACATCCAGGGGGGTGTCGTAGGGCGGGGAGTGGGAGACGAGGATAAACGGTCCCCGCACCAGATCCGACAGCTGCGCCATATCCTCGGCGATGGTCTCCCGTGCCTGCAGATCGATGGTATGGCGCTCGAGCCGGCCGCTCCGGGAGATGTAGCCGTGGCGCTCAATCGGGTTTTCGGTGGGGCATGCCCAGTCGGCCGCATCCGGCTTCTCCCAGTCTTTCCGGTTGAACGGCGTGGGCGGGACGCACATATAGCCGAGCACGTCGACGCCGGGCAGAAGGCGGTGCCGACGCATGTGAAGCAGGTGGAAGAGGACGCCGTCCTGGGGTGTAAGCCACCGGCGGCCGGCGACCCAGTCATCGTTGCCGAGGTCGAGGTAAACGGGGATGGGGCGCGTCTTGTGAAATGCCGCAAACGCGGGGATCATCACCTTCTTGATATACCGCTCCTGGGCCGCAATCGTTCCGAGATCGTCCCATCGGGGCAGGTGGTGCGGAATGATGTCCCCGCCGATGATGACGGCATCGGCCGCTGTTTCCCGGGCCGCGGCCAACATGGCCTCGAGATGGCCGGGGTCGGCATGAATGTCCGAGGTGTAGAGAATCTTCATTTCCTGGTAATATAACTCCCTCTCAGCCGGCCGCGGATGACCGGCAGATCCGCGATCTCCGGCGGCGCAAATGACAGGACCGACGTCATGAAATTCATGATGATGCGATAGGTCACGCCCCAGAGCAGCTCCGGCCGGCCGTCGTTCTCAAAGCGGAAACAGGGAAAGTCTTCGGAGGCCCGGTTGAAATGGGGCTTGATGCCGCGGGAGAAGGAGACGCGGTAATTGGCGTATCGTTCTGTTTCCCAGAAATCGACCAGGGGGATCCGGACGACCCGGTCGACCTCCCAGTTGGGGCGAAACCGCTCCTGGCGGGGAATCCAACCCACCATCGGGAAGATCTGCCGGCGAAATATGCGGAGGGTAAAAGGCGGCATCGGCCCGAGAAAACGAAACCCCAGGGGGTTCAACCGCATCTCCTCGAAGCCCTCCCGGAGGCCCGTGGCCAACAGCAGCGGCATGGCGCCCCCGTTCAGGCGCCGGTCTCCGTGCCACCGGTGCCAGTAGCTCCACCGCCCCAGGGGCAGGCCCGGCAGCGGCAGGAATTTGGAAAGGAGCCGGTCGAGCATCGGGGTGATCCCCCCGCCCGGGCAGCAGATGTCCCCCGGCTGGCGGACTCTGGCGGAGCGCTTGTTCAGGATCAGACAGGGCCCCTGTCCGTCCGGGCCGCACCGTGCGCCCAGCAGGAGGAGGACCGCCGACGCGCCGTCGGCCTGCCGGAGGCCGTTTTCCCTCCCGCGGTAGTCGCGGCGGCTGATCTCATACAGCCGACGGGATATCAGCTCCGTCAATCTGTCGGGATTTTCCAGCAGCGCCCGCCTGTCCTCGGGCCTCTCCGCAGCATGATCGTATCGATGCATGTCCTTTCCGTCCTTCACCCTGAATAGATAACTCAACTTTCGAGATTCGTTCATGCGGTGGATATGAGGTGTTCACCGGCCTACGAAACTCGAAAGTTGAGTAAATAAGTATAACCAAAACACCCGGATTCCACAACGGCTTTCCCGGAAAGCGGCACCTGAAAATTGAAAAGAGCGGGGTCTTGTGGTAGATAGAAGCATGAACCTTTCCAGCATGACATCCCAGTTGAAGGAGATCTACTCCCGCTTTGAAACCGACGCCGCCGCCTTTACCCGGGACGCCGTCTGCACCGCCGGCTGCGCCTTCTGCTGCACCTCCGTGGGCAGCGTCGACATCACCACCCTCGAAGGCTGGGTCATCCGGAGCCATCTGGCGGGCCTTCCCAGAAAGCAGCGGATCGGCCTGGAAAAGGCCCTGGCCGTCAACCGGCGAAAAAAGGAGCGCCAGGCCCTCGTTCCCTGCCCCTTCCTGAAGGCGGATCAGACCTGCGCCATCTACACCGTCCGTCCGTTCAGCTGCCGGCGGCTCTACTCGCTGAAAAAATGCGGCAAGACGGGGCCCACCATCCACCGGGAGGCCGCCGCCCTCTCCGATGCGGGGGTAACGGCGCTCCAGCGGCTCGACCATACCGGCTATTCCGGCCATATCAGCTATGTTCTGCAGCTCCTTGACATGCCCCGGTTCCGGAAGCGCTACCTCTCGGGGGGCTTCGAACCGGCGGAGATCATGGCCTTCGGCAAGTCCCACGGCATCGTCATCAACCGCTTCATGACGGCCCGGCGTCCGGACGACCGCCGCCATCCCGCCATTGCAGCCCTGTCGGAGTCCATCCCCGGAGGGGCCTGATGGCCGAAGATATCATCACCGCCTGCACCATGGACTGCCCCGACGCCTGCTCGCTGCTCGTGACCCGGCAGGCCGACGGGAGCGTCCGCCTGCGGGGCAACCCGGATCACCCGTTCACCTCGGGGTTCATCTGCAAGAAGATCCGGGGCCACCTCCGGCGCCTCCGCGCCCCCGACCGCATCACTCGCCCGATGCGGCGGACCCAAAGCGGATGGGAGCCCATCGCCTGGGACGATGCCCTCGACCTTGCCGCCGAGAAGATCCAGGCCTGCCGGCCCGAACCGGCAGCCGTCCTCCACATCATGAGCGACGGGGCCAAGGGGGTGCTCAAGCAGGCGTCCAAGCTCTTTTTCGGCCGTCTGGGCGCCACCCGGACCCGGGGATCCCTCTGCGACGCCGCCGGGTTCATCGCATCCGTCCACGACTTCGGCTCCCGAAAGAACAACACCATCGAAGACCTGATGAACGCCGGACGGATCATCAACTGGGGCAAAGACTTCTCCCGGAGCTCGATCCATATGTCGGCCCTCATCAAAAACGCCCGAAAATGCGGCGCAAGGGTGCTCACCATCTCCCCCGGGGGGGACGGGAACGCCGGCTTCTCCGATCGCCTCATCCGAATCCGCCCCGGAACGGACCGATTTCTGGCGGCGGCCGTCATCCGCCGCCTCATCGACCAGGCCCGGACCCCGCCGGAGGTCATCGCCCGAACGTACAATTTTCCGCGGTTCCGTGATGCCCTGGCGCCATTTTC
>CAJXSB010000427.1 GCA_913060435.1 uncultured Desulfococcus sp. | reverse complement strand
TGATGGGTCGCGCATTGCCGTCCTGTACGGTGATGACGAGGTTGGCCTTCTTGGCGCCCTCGGCATCGAGGCTCGTGTTGTCATTGTCCATGGAGATCGTGGTCCCGACCACCTGGATCGGTATCGACTTGGCGGTCTGGCCGCCCACCGTCGCGGTAACGGTGATTACCCGGTTGCTTCGATCGGGTCCGGATTTGAGGCGGATCGATGCGGTGCCGTCCGCGTCAGTCTGCACCGCAGAAGGGTTGAAAGAGGACGGGGTTGTCTCTTGCCCCTCTTCCCCCTCTTCGGGAGCGGCTTCCACAGCGGTATCCGAAACCATCAGGCCGCCGTCGGAAGTAAAGGCGACCGACGTGTCGGCGGCGGGGGCATTGTTCGTGTTGACGACCGTCGCGGTAACGACGCAGTATCCCTCGTTGTCGGATTCGATGGTATATCGGTCCGCACGCAGGGAGAGGGTCCCGATATTCGCCGCGCCCAGGTTGATGTTCGCTGAATTGCCGGGAGTAAGATTCATCGAGGTATCAGAGACGTTCCGAACGGTGGTGCCCTCCTCTGCGGGCGCCATCGCAATGACGTTGACCCCGCCGCTGGACGGCACGGGGACATCGTTGACGTAGAAGCTGCCCTCCGTTCCGACCACCACCGTCTCGTCCCCGACCAGAACGGCGGTCCCCGGTGCGGCGGTTCCACTCACCGAGGCGGTGCGACGCTCCTCGAAGAAGATCCCGTAGACGCCGCCGTGGGTGATCTCCACAGACGTACCGGTCACGGCGTCGATGGTCTTCCACTGGTGGCTCTCCGGGTCGAAGCGCAGCACACGGGTGACATCCAGGTTGTCGGGGTTGGGCAGAGTGAGGACCGCCGGCGTGCTCATGTTGAGCAGGGCCGGTTGAACCGAGACCAGCGCGCTCGGCGCCTGCTTTCCAGCAATCTCGGTATCGTCCACGATGTCGGGCGTCGGCATCGGCAGGGTCAAGGGTTCATTGAGGTCATGGTTTTCCAGAACGATGTTGACATCTTTGCGGTCGCCATCACCGTCGACGGTGAATGTGCCGGATTCCTGTTCGGGGATCTGCAGGGTTGCCGATGCACCGTTGATGAGGTTCGACGTCAGGAAGCTCTCGGCCGTTGCCAGCACGTTGACGCCGGCGATCGCTGATTTCTGGAGCATCACCGGCAGATCGACGATCGCGCCGTCCCGAAGGTCGACCATGTGGTAGGCGTCTTTGTATCCGTCGCGGGACGCCAGGAGGACATGTTCGCTCTGGGAGGCTTCGAAGGCGAAGGCTCCAGCGCTGTCCGTCTTTTCCTCGTAGCCGGGGCTGAAAACGTAGATGTCGACGCCGCTGAACGGGGCCCCGTCGGGATTGTAGGCCGTCCCGGTCAGGTTATACGCCGGCTCGGGCGGCGGCGCGGGGTCGTCGCTCTCTTCGTTCATCCCCCCCGAAGAGCCGCAGCCGAGGAGGTTCAGCGCAAGAAAAGCCAATACCAGGAATGAAACAATGAGGTTGTTATGCTGTCTTGTCATGGGATAACCTTCCTGTCCGTCGATTCGTGAACCCATTGGTCGTGAACCCATTGTTGGTTTAGAACTGAACCAGCCGCTGCTCCAGCTGAATAATCCGGGGGGTGATGAAGATCAAAAGCTCTTCCTTACGGTCCGATGAGCCTTCCGCCTTGAAGAGCCAGCCGACCACGGGAACCTTGTTCAGGTAGGGGATGCCTTCCATGTCCTGCCGGGTTGCCGTTTTGATGATGCCGCCGATGACGACGGTATCCCCGTCATTGACCAGAAGCTCGGTCTGGGCCTCCTTGGTCGTGAAGGACTGTTCCCCGGAGATGACCTCACCCAGGTCGTTCTTGGTGATGTTGATGCTCATGGAAATCCGGTTGTCCGGCGTGACGTGGGGGGTCACCTCCAGGAGGAGATCCACGTCCTTGAACTCGACGTTCACTTCGCCGTTTTCCACCGTCTGGTAGGGATAGCTGATGCCCTGCTTGATCACGGCCTTCTTGTTGTCGAGGGTCACGACCTTGGGCGCCGATACGATCTTGGCCTCGCCCTGGGACTCCATGGCGTGCAGCTTGGCGTTCAGGAGAAAGGGTGTGCCGGCGATACGCATGAAGTTGAAGCCGATGCTCCCGTAGTCCGCGGCGGCGATGGGAAAGTCGACGGCCACGTTGTAGCCGTAGGTGCCGCCCAGCTCGTCGTACCCTTTCTGGGGGCCGACGCCGACGCGGTCGTTGACGGCGTCGGTAACATCCTCGGTGGCGCCGCCGATGTTGATGACGGAGGATTCGGGTGTCTGAACGACGCCGGTGCCGGTCTGCTGGACCCCCAGCCCCGTCTGCCAGGAGGTGCCGATCTCCTTGGTGAAGTTGGTGGTGGCCTCGACCACGCGGCCTTCAATGAGCACCTGGGGCGTCACCCGGTCGAGCTTGCTGATCAGCTCTTTGGCGCGGTTGATCTTTTCCTTCGTGTCCGTGAGGATGATCATGTTGGTCCGCTCATCCACGCTGACGTTGCCGCGATCCTTGGTGAGCAGCTTTTCGATGTGGGGCCTGATTTCCCGTTTGGCATTCGAGTAGTTCACCGGGAGGTACTCGGTGAAGAGGGGCTCGAGCTGCTTCTGCTGATCCCGCGCCGCCAGCTCCGCCGTTCGCCGCTCCTGCCGGAGGCGCGACTCCTCAGCCAGCGTCGCCCGGGTTGCGATGCGGATGATGTTGCCCTCCACCGTCTTGCCCAGCTTGTTCATCTTCAGGACGAGATCGAGGATCTGGTCCCAGGGCACCGGCTCTGCCAGGGTCAGGGTCACCTTGCCGGTGACGTCTCTGTCGATGGCGAAGTTCCGGTCGCTGACTTCCCGGAGGATCCGGAACACATTCTTGATGTCGGTTTCGAAGAAGTCGAGGGCAATCTTCTCCCCTGTATAGATGGGGAATTCGTCCAGGACACCAAGATCCTCCTCAAAATTGAGGTTCAGATCCGATGCGGTCATGGTGTCCGCAGCCTGCGGCTGCGGGGCGGGAGGTGCTGCTGCCGGCGCCGGCGGCGCGGCCGGCGCGGCCGATGTCTGGGCCAGCATGCCGGTGGTGGGCGGTGCGGTCTGTGCGCCCTTCGCGGCGGCAATGCCGGTCAGCGGCTTCGGCGGCACCGTCGACGCTTCGAAGCTCACCCGAAGTTCGTTTCCATCCTGCTCGATGGTATACGGTACATCCTCCCGCAGCTGGATATCAAAATATGCGGCATCGGGACGGGAGGGGGTCGTCTTCGGCAGGATTTCATCTACAGCGCTCTCAAACCGGTCCGTGATGAGGGGACGCTCCCGGTATTCGGGAAGCCGGGCACCCAGAAGCACGATTTCCAGCCGGCTGCCACCGAGCTCCTTCACGTCATATTTTACCGGACGCGCGGTTCCCACCACGAGGGCCGATTTCCCGGCCTCGGCGCTGATGAATTCGATCCGGGTCACCTCGGCTGGGCCGGCGACCGCTTCGTCCGATGGTTCGGAGGTTCCCTTTCCGGCGGCAGCCTTGGCGCCTGCCTTGCCTTCTGATGCAGCGCTTTCC
>CAJXSB010000426.1 GCA_913060435.1 uncultured Desulfococcus sp. | reverse complement strand
CGCCACCGATATCACACTCCCCCATGTGGCGCAGGGTCCTGTCTACGACACCGCTGTCATGGTCTGCAACCCCGGGGATCAGGATGCCGAAGTCACCCTGACCTTTGTCGACACCGAGGGCGTGCCCCGCTACGAAACCACCCGGATCATAGCAGCATCCGGCAGCTGGAAATATCCCCTGGCATCCCTGGTGCCCGACCCCGCCACCCCCAACAAGGGGAGCATAGAGGTCTCATCGTCCTTCCCCGTCACCGCCTTCGGGCTCTACGACATCCTCAAGACCGGAGGATTCTGCTTCGCCGGAATCAACGGGATGGCTCCCGAGGACGACACTTCATCCGCCTACGAATACATCGTGCCCTATTTCAACGACCAGGCCCCCTACTGGACGGGCCTCGGCCTGAAAAACGGGGACCCGCTGGCCGAAGCCTCGGTAGCGATCGTCATCTATGATGATACCGGCGCCATCCGGGGAAGGGGCGAACGCACACTGCCGCCCGGGGGCCAGCATGCCGCCGTCGTGGGCCAGGGTCTTCCGAATGAAGGGTGGATGCGGATCCGGTCCGACCGGCCACTCCACGGGCTTTCCTTCATCGGTACCGACACCGCCGACAACTATATGGCCGACATCCCCTTCACCGCGGCTTGCACCACGGCGGTCGAACTGCCCCACGTGGCCCAGGGACCGGTCTACGACACGACGGTGCTGGTCTGCAATCCAAACGATCAGGATGCCGCCGTCACCCTGACCTTTGTCGACGCCGCCGGCGCGGCCCTTTACGAAGTCACGCAGGTCGTGCCTCCCGACGGCAGCTGGAAATACCCCCTCGCTGCAATGGTCCCGAATCCCGAAACCCCTAACAAAGGTACCGTCGAGATCTTGTCGACCGCTCCCATCGCCGCCTTCGGTCTCTACAACAACCGCAAGACCGGAGGCTACTGCTTCGCGGGAATCAACGGGGTCGGCTGGGAATGAAGATGCGCTTTCAGTTCAAGGATCCCGACGACTACGCCCGTCTACGGGAGCTGCTGCAGACCGCCGGCTTCATGGACCGGAAGGTCCTGGAAACCATCGGCGTCGACGACCTCTCGGTCATCGACGGCAACGATCACCCCCTCCTGCTCGAACGGACCGCCGGCGACGCTCCGCTGCATGCCCTGATCCGCCTTTTCCTCATGGAGGCGCCGGTCGGGGCCGACATCCTCCAGAACGCCATTCGCCCCATGCCCCTGGAGGCCTGGCGCCATGCAGGCTTGATCACGGAAAGCGGCGGAGCGGCCACGGCGACAATCAAGTTGATCCCCTTCAAGGATCTGGTGGTGGCCTTCGACCGCCCTGGTCTTCTGGAGACGCCCCTCCGGCACCAGTACGTCATGGGCATCGGGGGGAGCACCATCACCCTGGCCAACCTCACCATCCGCCATCCGGTTCGCCGGACCCTCGATCTGGGGACTGGATGCGGCATCCATGCCCTCCTGGCCGCCGCCCACAGCGGCCGGGTCACCGCCACCGACATCAACCCCCGGGCTGTGGCCCTGGCCCGCTTCAACGCCCGCCTCAACAGCGCCGCCAATCTCTCCTGCCTCGAGGGCGATCTCTTCGATCCGGTCGGGGATGAATGCTTCGATCTCATCGTGACCAACCCGCCCTTCGTCATTTCGCCGGAACAGCGATTCATCTACCGCGACGGGGGAATGGACGCCGACGGCTTTCTGCGGCGCATCGTCCGCGAAGCGCCCCGGCACCTCGCGCCGGGAGGCTTCTGCCAGGTGCTCTGCAACTGGGTTCAGGAGGCCGGTCGCGACTGGAGAGCGCGATTGTCGGAATGGTTCGCCGGCGCCGGCTGCGACGTCTGGGGCATGCGCTCCGAATCCCTCGCCGCTCCCGAATACGCCGCCAAATGGATCCGCCATACCGAATTCCACGACAGCGACGCCCGCTTTGCCGAGCGCTTCCGGAAATGGACGGAATACTATGAACGCAACGACATCGCATCCATCGGATCGGGCCTTGTCACGATGCGGAAGACCGCATCCGGCGACGGCTGGTTCCGGGCGGTCGACGGGCCCGAGAAGATGCAGGGGCCCGCAGGCGAAGACGTGGCCCGCGGATTTGCGCTCGCGGATTTTCTGGAGGAGGCGGCCAGTGATGAATCGCTCCTGGAGGCCCGCCTGAAATACGCCCCGGACCTCCGCCTGGAGCAGCAGTATGCGCCCAGCTCCGACGGCTGGCAGACGACCGCCTCCGTCATCCAGCTCACCAGAGGGCTCACCTACCGGGGAAACGCCGACGCCCTGGTGGCCAACCTCATCGTCCGCTGCGACGGGATGACGCCCCTCCGGACGCTGATGCAGGAGATGGCCGGCGCATCGGGAATGACCGTCGACGCCATCGTGCCGAACCTGTGCCCCATCATCCGGAAGCTGATCGAGCACGGATTCCTGCTGCCGGCATAGCCGCTGCAAGGCGCTTTCCAGCGAGACGGCCGGTCCGGGAAGGCACCGCCATCACCTGTTATTCAGCACATAGCCGAACCAGAATTTGCCGTGTGCGGCGGCAGACAAGGAGGTTCCAGGAAAGGCGCATGATCGACATCAACGGTTTCCTTGTGGCGGGCCCTGAAATGGACCGCATAGCCGTCGGTCATGGGCAGTATCGGTCGGCGCCGGAAGAGGGTGTCTCGCCAGAAGAATGCCCCGCCCCCCCCTTGAAAAACGTCGTCCTGTCTTTATGTTTGTGCCATGAAAAAATGGCTCACACTCACAGCGATGTGCCTGGTGCTCGCCGCCTGCGGGCCCGGGCTGGTCTATCCCAACCTGGACTGGATCATTCCGAAGTATGTGGATGACTACATTTCCCTCGACGATCGTCAGGCCGACCGCCTCAAGGCCTGCCTGAACCGTCAGCTCAAGTGGCACTGCTGGGCGCAGCTGCCGGCCTATGCCGACCTGCTCCAGACGCTGGCCCGGGACATCGGCGATCCGGCCCGGCCGGTCACGCCGGAAAGGCTGGCCACGCACCTGAACCGAATCGAGGCCCTGTGGCTGGAGCTGCGGGTTCAGCTCGCCCCGGAAATTGCCGACGTCCTGGCAACGACCACGGATGCGCAGCTCGCGGAGTTCTACGAAACCCTCGATCGCAAAAACCGCAAGCTCCGGCGGAAATACGTGGACGCCCCGCCGGCAGAGGTCCGGCGCCGCTGGAAAAAACGCATGGTCAAACGCCTGGACTACTGGCTGCCGGAGCTGACCCCGGCCCAGGAGGCCGCCCTGGATGAATGGAGCCGCAGCCTCATCCCCATGGCCGCCGAGCGGATCGAAGACCGGAAGCGGGTCCAGGCAGCGTTTCAGCGCATCCTGGAACGCCGGCAGGACGGCAAACGCTTCCGCTCCGAATTCACCAATCTCCTGGCCACATATGACCAAATGCGAACACCGGCATACCAGGCCAAGCGCGACGCCAACACCGCGCACACCCTCACCTTCCTGGCCCGGATCTTCGGGATGCTGACGCCGGCGCAGCGCAGCCGCGCTGTCGACCGGCTGGACTCGCTTTCCCGCTCCTTCCAACGGCTTGCC
>CAJXSB010000425.1 GCA_913060435.1 uncultured Desulfococcus sp. | reverse complement strand
CCCGCCTGAGGGTGCACCGCAACCTGAATTGGTACAACCCCGCCGGCTGGCTCCGGGCCGGCATCTCGACGCCGGGCGACCTGCTTCACGCCCAGTGGTGGAGTCTGCCGCTGGCGCCGGTCTATCTCACCGTCTGCGCCGCCTTCCGGCAGCGGAGGAAGCCGGTCGTCATCACCGTGCACAATGCCCTCCCCCATGAAACATCCCAGGCGTATATCGAGGCCTCCCGCGTCCTGTTCGCCCTGGGCGACCACTTCATCGTCCATACGGAGCAGAACCGGCGCCAGCTTGCAAGCCACTACCGCATCCCGGAATCCCGGATCAGCCGCATCCCCCACGGCACCCTCGATTTTCAGGCCCGGGGCGGGTCTTTTGACGGCGGCAGCCTCCGGGACGCCCTGGGCATACCCCCGGAAGAGCGGCTGGTCCTGCTCTTCGGCGCCATCCGACCCTACAAGGGCATCGAAACGGCCCTCCAGGCCCTGGCCAAGGTCCGGCAGACCCTGCCAAAGGTACGCCTGCTTATCGCCGGGAAACTCTGGGGGGAATGGGCGCCATACCACCGGCGGATCCAGGAGCTCGGGCTCGCCGACCATGTCACCACGGTGCTCGAATACATCCCCTCCGGCGAGGTCCACCGCTTCTTCCGGGCGGCCGACCTGGTGATCCTGCCCTATCACCATTTCGACAGCCAGTCCGGGGTCGGCAGCACCGCCGTCTCGTTCCGCAAGCCCATGATCGTCTCCAACGTCGGCGGCCTGCCGGATCTTGTCCGAAATCCGGCATGCGTCGTCCCCCCCCGCGACCCCGCCGCCCTGGCCCGGGCCATCCGCTACTGCCTCCAAGACCCGGCCCGGCTTGCAGCCCTCTCGCTGGATGCTGATAACATTTCGAATAATTTTTCCTGGGAAGCTATTGCCAAAAAGACATTCCTGGTATATGAAAGGATCTATAAAAAGTTATAACATCGAGGATCCTTCATTGGGCTATCTCAAGGAAATTCTGCCGAAAATGCCCCGGTACCGCCTGGCCTACAGCGGCCGGGCCCACCCCGGAATGCCGCTCAACCTGACCTTCTCGGTCACCAATGTCTGCCAGTCCCGCTGCCGGACCTGCAGCATCTGGCGCCTCTACCGGGAGGCCCCGGAAAAGCGGCAGGAGGAGCTGACCACCAGCGAGATCGAGAAGATCTTCCGGTCCATGGGCCATATCTACGTCTTCAACATCAGCGGCGGTGAGCCGTTCCTGAGAAGCGACCTTCCGGAAATCATCCGCCTGGCCTGCACCCATTTGAGTCCGGGGATCATCCACATCCCCACCAACGCCATCGCCGCCGGGCGCATCTTCTCCCAGACCGAGGAGATCCTCGACGACCTGAAGCGGCGCTGGCCCCATGTGCGCCTGACGGTCAAGCCCAGCCTCGACCACATCGGCGAAAAGCACGACGAAATTCGCGGGGTGCCCGGCAACTTCGAGAAGGTGATGACGCTCTTCCACCGGCTCAAAACCCTCCAGGCGGCGCATCCCAATTTTCACACCGAGCTCGGCACGGTCATCTCCCGCTGGAATGTCCGGGACATCGAGGAGATTGCCGCTTTCGTGACCCAGCTCGACACGGACAGCTACCGGAACGAAATCGCGGAACAGCGCTCGGAGATGTTCAACCAGGACGACCCCATCACCCCGGACCCGGACCAGTATGAGGACGCCATCCATTTTTTCGTGGCGCAGATCCAGGAGAACATGGGGCAGCGGGTTCTCTTTCAGCGGATCACCCAAGCCTTCCGGCTGGCGTATTACGGGCTCGCCATCGACATCCTGCGGGAAAACCGCCAGGTCATCCCCTGCTACGGGGGGATCTCCAACGCCCACATGACGCCCTACGGCGACATATGGGCCTGCTGCACCCTCGGCTATGCCAAGCCCATGGGGAGCCTGAGGGATCATGGCTACGATTTCAGCACCCTCTGGAACAGCCCGCAGGCAACGGCAGTGCGGCAGTATATCCGCGAGGGCCGCTGCGCCTGCCCCATGGCCAACCAGGCCTATTCAAACATCCTGATGCACCCGCCGTCCCTGGCGCGGGTCATCCGGGAGATCGTGCGGACCGGATGACCCTGACAACGCTCCTGCAGCGAACACGCCCTCCCCGGAAATCCGGGAAGGTTCGACTCGTGGTCGGCGCCATCGCACTTCTCGGCGCCGCTGCAGTGGGTTTCGGTCCCTCCATTCTGGGCAGCATCGGACGGTTTCCGGTCCACGACGACCCGCCGACGCCCTCGGATGCCGTGGTGGTCCTCTACACCGGTGTGGAGTATTATCCACGCCTGATCGAAGCAGCCCGGCTCTACAACGCGGGACTTGCGAAAACGATCCTCCTCAACGGCAACCGGAAGACAGATGTCCTGAGAAGGCTCGAAAAGAAAGGCTTTGTCTCCTGCTGCGACTGGTCGGAAAACTACATCCGGATCCTGGGACTCCTCGGCGTGCCCCGGGAGAGCATCCTTGCCGTCAACGCGGAGGATGTCTACGACACCATCAGCGAGGCCAGGGCTGTCGGCCCGGTGCTGCTTGAGAGGGGCATCCAGAGCATCCTCCTGACGACCAGCAAATCCCACACCCGCAGGGCCCGGCACATCTGGAACCGTCTTTTTGGAGACCGCCTGACCATCCGAAGCGTCGCCGCCGAATCCGACCCGTATGACCCCGAAGCATGGTGGCGCCATGGTCGCCAGATCCGGTGGGTACTGGCGGAGTACGGGGCATGGCTCTATTACGGGTGGCAGATGCTCTAAGCGAAGACAGGAACATCCAATGAGATATCTTATCACTGGCGCGTCCGGATTCATCGGACCCCACCTAGTGCGACAATTGGCTGCCGACGGACATGATTGCCGGTGTCTGGTCCGTTCCCGTGAAAAAGCCGGGCCCCTGGCGGAGCTCGGTGCCGAAATCATTGAGGGGGACATCACCCTGCCGGAAAGCCTGGACGACATCGCCCGGGGCATGGACGGTCTCCTGCACCTGGCGACGCTGGGCCACATGAGCAACTTTACGGTCACCGAGGCGATGTTCGAAAAGGTCAATGTTCAGGGAACCATAAACATCATGCGGGAAGCCGTGAAGGCAAAGGTTCCCCGCGTGGTTCACTGCAGCTCCGTGGCGGCCATGGGCATCTGCGACGATGTGCCGGCCACGGAAGCAAGCGAATGCCGCCCCCATCACCCCTACGGCAGGAGCAAGCTCAAGGCGGAGCAAACGGTTCTCGACATGGTGAATACCCAGGGGCTACCAGCAGCGATCATCCGGTTTTCCATGGTATATGGCCCCGGAGACTGGCGGGATATGCTGAAGCTCGTCCGGCTGGCGAAAAAAGGCCTCTTTCCCAAAATCGGAAGCCGCCCCAATCTTACGCCGCTGGTCCACGTTTCGGATGCAGTCCAGGGGATTCTTTGCGCCGCAGAAAAGGGAGCCCCCGGTGAAGTCTATCTGATCACGAACCAGCAGTCCGAACCCTTCGACCGGATCCGGAAAATCATCGAAGAGGGCTTGGGCATCCGGCGGCTTCCGATGTATGTGCCGGAATGGGCCGCGCTGCTGGCGGCGTCC
>CAJXSB010000424.1 GCA_913060435.1 uncultured Desulfococcus sp. | reverse complement strand
GGGCATCTTCACCGACGCCGCTGACGGAAATATCGGATTCCCCAGCATCGGCACCACCATCCCGCAGGCGATCGCTTTCTTCACGTTCTTCGCGCGCCAGCAGCCGCTGAAGGGCATCATCCGGAAGCGGTGCCACCGATGATATGTTGTGGCCGCAGTCCACGACAGCCTTCAGCAGCTTGAGCCGGTGCACTTCGCCGTCGCAGTAGAGGCGCCGGTTGCTTCGGGTCCGATGGGGGCGGACGACGCCATAACGGTCCTCCCATGTCCGGATGAGATGCGGCTTCAGGCCCGTACGCAGCGCCACATAGCGTATGGGATGGATGTGTTCCTGATTCATAGGAGGATAGTAAAAAATAAATTTGTAATTGTCAACATGGTGTTTAGTATTTGTTTAACATAATTTGAAGATTGACATGCACACGGCAGCCATATCCCTGTCAGCATTTTCGCAACGGC
The DNA here is from genome assembly GCA_913060435.1 of uncultured Desulfococcus sp. Lineage (GTDB taxonomy): Bacteria > Desulfobacterota > Desulfobacteria > Desulfobacterales > Desulfococcaceae > Desulfococcus. The sequence goes on along the minus strand of CAJXSB010000424.1, from coordinate 3,167 downwards.
AATGAAGAGGTGACGATATGACCCACAGCGACAGCAATGCTCCCGTCGGAGCCAATGACAGCACTGAACATACGCCCATTGATACGCACACCGAGCGGCTTCCCATTCTTCCACTGAGGGACATGGTTGCATTCCCCATGATGAAGATACCGGTGATCATCGCCGGCTCCTCTGCAACCCTCGTCGAAGAGGCCATGGCATCAGACCGCATGGTCGGACTCCTGACCGTCAAAGATGCCGACGTGGAGGAACCACAGCCCGAGCATCTCTACGATGTGGGCACCACCGCAAAGATCCTGCATGTACGGAACAAGGGCGACGGTCCGGTGGTGGCCCTGCTGGAGGGTGCTCACCGCTTTCGGGTGTCGGCCTGGCATTCCGGCGGGCCATACCTCGAGGCGGATATCCTCCGGACGCCTGAAGTATTGGAGCCCGGAAACGAGCTTGAGGCGCTCCAGCGCCAGCTCAAAACCACGGTAAAGGACGTTCTTTCCATGACGCCCAACACCCCGGAGGAAGCATTAGAGGTCATCTCCCAGTTCGACGATGCCCTGCAGTTGACCTATGTCGCCGCAACCAATGTCAACCTGTCTGCAGAGACGCGGCAGTCGCTGCTGGAGATTGACAGCGTCGTCGACAAGATCCGGGAGCTGCTCGCCCACCTGTCCCACGAGAAAGAGATGCTCGATATCGGCAGGCGGATTCAAAGTGAGATACGAGAGAAGATGGACAACTCCAAACGGGAATTCTTTCTGCGCCAGCAGCTGGATGCCATTAAAAAGGAACTCGGCGAGACGGAATCCGGCAGCGCCGAATCCGACGAGTATCGGGATCGCATCACCCAGTCACGAATGTCGGATGAGGCCCGGAAGGAGGCCCTGAAGGAGATGGAGCGGCTGGAGCAGATGTCTCCCCAGTCCGCCGAATATCCCATGATCCGGACCTACCTCGACTGGCTGCTCGACCTCCCCTGGGCAGCGGTCAGCGAAGAGCGCGGAGATGTCCCGGCGGCCCGTGGTGTGCTCGACAGCGACCATTTCGGACTGGAGGAGGTCAAGGAGCGATTGATCGAGTTCATCGCCGTCCGCAGCCTGATGAAGGAACGCAATTCACTGGAGAACCCAGGGGATACAGGCGCCATGGGCGTCATCCTCTGCCTGGTCGGCCCCCCGGGCGTGGGCAAGACCAGCCTGGGCCGCAGCGTGGCCCGTGCCATGGGGCGCGAGTTCACCCGCATGAGCCTAGGCGGCGTCCGGGACGAATCGGAGATACGCGGTCACCGCCGCACTTACATTGGTGCGATGCCCGGCCGTATCATCCAGGGCATCAAGCGGGCGGGCACCCGGAATCCCGTCTTCATGCTGGATGAAATCGACAAGATCGGACAGGACTGGCGGGGGGATCCCAGCAGTGCACTGCTCGAAGTCCTCGACCCGGCCCAGAACAGCGCCTTTCGCGATCACTATCTGGATGTCGACTTTGACCTCAGCGATGTCATCTTCATCGCCACCGCCAATCAGCTCGACACGATTCCAGGGCCGCTTCGGGACCGCATGGAAATCATCCAGATCGACGGCTATACCGAGATGGAGAAGCTGCAGATCGCCAAGCGGCATCTCATTCCCCGGCAGATCATGGCCCACAGCCTCAGGGAAGACGAGGTCACCTTCATGGAGGACGCCGTTCTCAAGATCATCCGGGACTACACCCGGGAGGCCGGCGTCCGGAGCCTGGAGCGCCACCTTGCGGCCATCTGCCGCAAGGGCATCGTCCACCTGAACGAGCAGGGCTGGACCCACGTGGTCATCACGGATGCCATGGTTCGACAATACCTGAAGCGGGAGCGATTCGAGTCGGAAATAAGTGAAGCCATCCGCATACCCGGCATTGCCACGGGCCTGGCGGTCACGTCGGTCGGCGGCGACATCCTTTACATCGAAGCCTCCAAGATGGCCGGAAAAGGACGCCTGACCCTCACGGGCAAGCTGGGAGACGTGATGAAGGAGAGCGCTGAGATCGCTTTCAGCTATGTCCGCTCCAAGGCCGAACAGCTCCACATCGACCCGGACATCTTCGAGACCACGGATGTGCACCTCCACGTGCCGGCGGGCGCGCTTCCCAAAGACGGCCCGTCGGCAGGCGTGGCCATGGTCATGGCGCTGGCCGGGCTCTTCACGAACCGCCCGGTCCGAAGCGATGTCGGCATCACCGGCGAAATTACGCTCCGCGGTCGTGTGCTGCCCGTCGGCGGCATCAAAATGAAGGTGCTGGCAGCCCACCGGGCCGGGCTTTCCACCGTCATCCTGCCCCGGCGAAACGAAAAGGACCTCGACGACATTCCCCGGGAAGTGGCGGACGCCATGACCTTCATCCTGGCAGAGCGCCTCGATGATGTCCTCGAGGCAGCTTTTTAGCTGAAAGGATTTCCAATGAAAAAACAGCATCGATTCTCAATATGGTACGCCTTTCTGGGCATATGGGTAGTTCTGCTGCTCCATAATTTGATTGCGTCGAACTTCCTGGTGAGGGATATTCCCTACAGCGAGTTCATCCGGCTGGTGAAGGATGGAAAGATCTCGGAGATCGCCATTTCGGAGAATGATATCCACGGGAAGATGGTGGCGCCGGAGGGCAGCCCGGACGAAACCGCGGCGTTCCGAACCGTGCGGGTGGATCCGGACATATCGCAGCTACTGGAAGAGAACAATGTTCGATACTCCGGCAGGATCGACTCCAATTTCCTGGGAACCATCCTCTCCTGGATTATTCCGATGGCGCTTTTCCTGGGCGTCTGGATGTTCATCATGCGCCGCTTCCAGCAGCAGTCGGGGGTCATGACCCTCGGGAAGAACAAGGCCAAAATCTATATGGACGACGACGTCTCCGTTCGGTTTACGGACGCAGCCGGGGTTGAGGAGGCCAAACAGGAGTTGGAGGAGGTTACCGGCTTTCTCCGGGCGCCGGAGCGGTATACCCGGGTCGGGGGCAAGATCCCCCGCGGCATCCTGCTGGTCGGCCCGCCAGGCACCGGCAAGACGCTGCTGGCAAAAGCCGTGGCCGGAGAGAGCGGCGTCCCGTTCTTCAGCCTGAGCGGTTCGGAATTCGTGGAGATGTTTGTCGGCCTGGGCGCCGCCCGCGTCCGGGACCTGTTCAAGCAGGCCAAGGAG
>CAJXSB010000423.1 GCA_913060435.1 uncultured Desulfococcus sp. | reverse complement strand
CCGGGCGGCGCTGAACCCGGCAACACCGAATCCGGAGAATCGATGGTCGGCCTGCAGGCGCCGCCGAAAACAAGAAGATGGGGAGATGTCATGAATGAACACGCGATGGCTGCGCTGGCAGCCATTTTTATGGTCGGGATGGCCTGCCAGTGGATCGCCTGGCGCCTCCGGCTGCCGGCCATCCTTTTCCTGCTCTTGAGCGGCGTTGCGGCCGGACCGCTGATGGGCCTGCTGCACCCCGACCGCCTCTTCGGAAGCCTCCTCTTTCCCTTCATATCCCTCGCCGTGGCCGTCATCCTTTTCGAGGGGAGCATGACCTTGAAGTTCCAGGAGATTCCGGGACTGGAAAGGGTGATCCGGAACCTGATCACCTTCGGCGTCGCCGTCACCTGGGGCATCACGGCCCTGGCCGCACGCTACCTGCTCCATTTTTCATGGGAGATCGCGTTTCTCTTCGGCGCCCTGATGGTGGTCACCGGCCCCACGGTGATCCTGCCGATGCTCCGGACGGTCCGCCCGAAGGAGAATGTGGCCCATACCCTCCGCTGGGAGGGCATCCTGATCGACCCCATCGGCGCCACCCTGGCCATCCTGGTCTACGAATTCATCGTATCGGGGGGGACCTCCGGCGGCTTCACCTCCGGCGCCTTCCTTTTCATGAAGATCATCGCCATTGGAGTCCTCCTGGGCGCCGCCGGCGGCATCCTGTTCGGAATCATCCTGCGCCGCCACTGGCTTCCCGGATACCTCCGCAATGTTGCCGCCCTGGCAATGGTCTGCGGTATATTCGCCGTGTCCGATATCCTGGAAGCCGAATCCGGGCTTCTTTCCGTCACGGTGATGGGCATCTGCCTTGCCAACATGAAAGGCATCGAGCTGGACGGGATCCTCGACTTCAAGGAGAGCCTCAGCATCCTGCTCATCTCCATGCTCTTCATCATCCTGGCAGCGCGCATGAACTTCGATGCGTTCATGGATCTCGGCTGGCCCGCCCTCGGCGTCTTCGGGGCCATCCAGTTTCTGGCCCGTCCCCTGAGCGTCCAGTGCGCCGCCCTTGGATCCACCCTGACCATGGCCGAACGCCACCTGCTGGCGTGGATCGCCCCACGAGGCATCGTCGCCGCCGCCATCTCCGCCCTCTTTGCCATCAAACTGGAGGCTATTGGATATCCAGAGGCGTCCCGGCTCGTTCCCCTGACTTTCATGGTGATCATCGGCACGGTCCTGCTCCAGAGCGCCACCGCCGGGCCCATTGCCAAATGGCTGAAGGTCGCCGAGCCCGAGCCCAGTGGATTTCTCATCATCGGCGCCAACCCCGTCGCGCGGGCCATCGCCGAAGCGCTGCAGGAGAACGGGTTCCGGGTGATTCTGACGGACCAGAGCTGGGATCATGTGACGGCGGCAAAACTGGCGGGGCTCTCCGCCTACTGGGGCAATCCCGTCTCGGAGCACGCCGAGCGACATATCGACCTGACCGGCATCGGCCACCTGATGGCCGTCTCCCCCAACGTTGAGCTCAACGCCCTGGCAGCCCATTACTACCGGCTCGAGTTCGAGGCAAACCACATCTATGCCATCGGCAACCACCCCCCGGAAGACGGCAAGGCAGAGGAGAAAACCGCATTCCGGTACGGCGGTCTTCCGCTTTTCCATGAAGCGCTCACCTATCCGGACCTCCTGCAGCAGGTGGAGCAAGGCGCCGAGGTTCGAACGACGGGCTTGACCGAAGCGTTTTCCTATCCGGATTATCTGGCCCGGCATGGAGACCGACGCCTGCCGCTCTTCGCCATCGACGACAGCGGGAATATCCATGTATTCACGCCCGAACCGCCCTTTTCACCGGAGCCCGGCTGGAAAATCCTATCCCTCTCCCTCGACCGCCCCTTATCCGGGACTGCAGCAGGCCAACTCCGCTGATTCCCTGCCCGCGGCCGGCAGGATGGGTTGAGCGCAAAACCGGGCTGCCTCAGGCGGCAGGCACCTGCCTACCGTCTTCAGAGGATATCGTCCACATCCTCTTTACCCACCACGTTCCGGCGGTCAAACTCGCGCCAGAACGCCTCGTCCTTGCTGCGCCAGCCCGGCCTGAACTTCCGGTCGAAGAAGGGCTTGAGGCGGGCGAACCAGCGGTGGCTCTGCTTTTCACCGGCTTCCTTGGCCTCGATGATGTCCACGACGAACGAGGCGATGTCGACGAGCTTGTCTTTGGGGACGTATGCATAGGCGCCGGATTCGATGGACCGCACCAGGTTGTCGGGGCTGAGGGCATGGGCGGTCAGCATGAGTGCCGGGATATGCTTTTCGGTGGCGATTTTAAGCAGATCGTAGCCCCGCACCCCCATGATGTCGAGGATGGCCGCGTCATACCTGTCGCGTTCGAGGAATCTCCTGGCCCCTTCATAATCGGTCGCTGTATCGATCACGCACATGTCGAGCAGCTCCTCCAAGGTCTCCAGGATGTCCGGCTCGTCATCGACAATGAGAATTTTCTTGCCTGTCAGCCTATCGGTCTCGTTCATATGCCCCCCTTTGTCATCCTTGCTCAACTCTCGATTTTCCCTGGCCCGATGGACAGAACAACGGCGGATGAATCTCGAAAGTTGAGATCCTTGCCCGTTTTCCAAGCTTCTGATTATTAGTCGGAAACCCTGACAAGCGTCAACGTTGTTTTTCATCCGGCGCAATTCCGACGATTTTCGGCTTCTCCCTGGACCTGATCCTGGGCTTGCTGAAGTCATTATTTTTTGATATTGGCAGGGTTCGTTCCAAAAAAGCAGTACAAACCGGTTTATAATGATCAAAACAAACGAAACGGGAAAAGACTTGGGGATTGCAGCGGCGGTCACCGGTGATGCAACCCCGGAATGCAGTCTTTTCCCCGCAAGGATACAATTATGAAGCTCTATGTTGGATTTGACGATACGGACACGGTGGATGCCGACCGCGGCACCGGGAAGCTGGCCCGATGGTTCGGGGCCAAACTGCCCGACGGCATCACCCTCGAGGGCGTGGTGCGCCAGCAGCTACCGGTGATACCGGGCATTCCCTACACCTCCCAGAACAGCTCGGCCTGCCTCATCCTGGCGGCGGCGGACCCGGACCGGCGGCCGGAGGTGATCGACCTGGCGGCGGCGCACATCCGGGAGCATTTCATCGAGGGAAGCGACCCCGGCCTCTGCGTCGTCATGGAGGGAAGCAGCGGCACCAGGGACCTCGTCGCCTTCGGGCGGGAGGCCTCCAGCCGGATCGTCACCCAGAAAGACGCCATGAAGGCCGTCAACGGGGACCACCTTTCCGGCCACGGCGGCACCAATGACGGCATCATCGGCGCGGCCGCCGGTGTCGGCCTGACCCTCTCCGGATGGAGCGGCCGATTCATCGAGTTCAACGATCTTCGCTCCGTTCCCCGCGAAGCCACGGTCGAAGCCCTGGAGGACCGGGGGATTCAGGTGCTCTCCGTGGATCGGAATGCTCTGGTGCCCGGCCCCGGCGACACCGTCGACACCCGGAACTGGCTCCGCCCCCGACTGTGGGGATTCCGCCCGGTGCTGCCCGTTGCGGCCGACGGGCCGGGGCGCTGGCGCTCCATCAGCGGCAGGAACAAGGGCCACCGGCACTGACGCGACAGCGGAACATCACCCCATGGCCGCCGGTGGAAAAA
>CAJXSB010000422.1 GCA_913060435.1 uncultured Desulfococcus sp. | reverse complement strand
CTGGATGGAGGCCTTTTCCCGGATCCGTCCCCGGAGGCCGTAGGCCACATTGTCGGCCGCCGACAGGTTGGGAAACAGGGCGTAGGACTGGAAGACGATGCCCACATTGCGCCGGGAGACCGGCAGCATGGAGACATCCCGGCCCTGAATTAGGACGCGGCCGCTGGTCAGGGGATCCAGCCCGGCGACCATCCGGAGCAGGGTGGTCTTGCCGCAGCCCGACGGACCGAGGACGGAGATGAACTCCCCCGACCCGGCCGTGAAGGAGACGTCATCCAGGGCCTTGAATTTTCCGAATGTTTTGGTGACGTTTTCCACCTGCAGGTATGTTTCATTGATGGGCTGATCCATATTTCACCTCGGTCTCGCCTCGATGGCGTTGTGGACCGGGGCCGTCCCCGGTCCATTGAAATCAGGTCTCCGGCGGAGAGCGATGCTATTTGGCGTCGCTCTTGCCGTCGTACCGGCGGGACCACTCCGCCAGGATTCTGGTCCGGTTTTTGGCCGCCCACTCAAAATCGTTGTCGATGAGCTGGGCCTCCGGGTCCTTGGGGAATCCCTCGGGAATCGGCACATCCGTGGCATAGGCGGTAACCGGATAGACCTGGGCATATTCCTTCATCACCGGTTCGCTGATGGCCCAGTCCAGAAAAGTTTTGGCGGCCGGTTTGATGCTGGGCTTCTTGATCAGGCAGTTGGCCTCGACATCCCAGCCGGAGCCTTCTTTGGGGAAGACCGTAATGACCGGCTCGCCTTTTTTCTTCTGCATGAATCCGCGGTAGGCAAAGGAGATGCCGATGGCGGTCTCGCCGGCGCCGGCCAGTTTGCAGGGCTTGGAGCCGGAGTGGGTGTAGCGGATGATGTTCTTGTGGAGCTTGTCGAGGTATTCCCAGCCTTTTTCCTCGCCCATGGTCTGGAGGATGGCGGAGACCGTCAGGAAGCCGGTGCCGGAGGAGGCGGGGTTCGGCATGATGAGCTGTCCCTCGTAGGCGGGCTGGGTCAGGTCTTCCAGGGACTTGGGAATGGGCAGTTTCAGCGCCTCGCATTCGATGGTGTTGACGCAGAATCCGGTCATCCATGCCTTGATGCCGACCCAGTGGGGTGCATTGTTCTTGTCCTTCATCTTGGGCCGCACCTTATCAACGCCCTTGGGGGCATACGGCTCCACCATGCCGGCCTGGTCGCAGAGCATGAGGCTGGTGGCGGCGGTGCCCCAGACCACGTCCGCCTGCGGGTTGGCCTTTTCCGCCAGGAGTTTGGCGGTGATAATGCCTGTGGAATCCCGGACGATTTTTACGGTGATGTCCGGGTGGGCCTTTTCGAACAGGGCCATGTACCTGGGGATCTCGTCATCCTCCAGGGCGGTGTAGACCAGAAGCTCCTCTCCCGCCGCGCTTCCGGCGGAAAGCAGCACCAGCAGCAGCGGCGCCAGGGCGAGCCATTGTTTCAGTTTCGACGTGAATGCCTTCGTCATGTCCACTCCTCTTCCGTTGAATGTTGTTGTTGGGTTGCAGGATTGATATCGTCCCCTTTCCGGCAAATCGGGGCATGGGACGTTTTTACCTCCCGGACCAGGTCCAGGAAGGCTTGTACCGTACGGAGGTGCGTGTACTCCGGCAGGCAGATGAAATACTGCCGGGCCGTGAGGTCGATCCCGGTCACGGGGATGCCCGTAAGGCGGTCGTCGTGGGTGAACTCGTCCGTCAGTGCGATCCCGAATCCGATGCCTGCGGCCACCGCCGCCTTCATGCTCTCCCAGGCGTCGAGCTCCAGCACCACTTTCGGACGGATGTGGAGCGAGCCCAGCCGGCGTTCGAAGATCTGTCGCGTCATGGACGAAGCATGCCGGGCCACCATGGACTGCCCGTCGATCCGGTCGACGGGGATGTACGGGAGCGCCGCCCAGGGATGACGCTTTGCGGTGAAGAGCACAATGTGCTGGTCCGCATAGGCATAGCTGTAGAAACGCTTGTCTGGAGATGTGGCGGTCACTTCGGCCAGGTCGAGCCGGCAGGCCAGGACATCTTCGATCAGGGCTTCGGAATCCCCGATTCTGGCGCGGACCTGGACCCCGGGATACCGCTCCATGAAGCCGGAGAGCATCTTCATGACGAAATAGTGGCAGCTCAATCCGATATTGAGCCGGCCCGACCGCAGATCTCCTGCGGCCGCCAGGGTGGTCTCGACATCCTCCAGCAGGCCCAGTATGCGGCGCGACTTGAGCACCAGCTCCCGACCCAGTTCGCTGAATTTGATCTCCCGGCCCCAGCGCCGGAAGAGCTTGACGCCATGCTCCTCCTGGAGCTTGCGCAGCTGTATGGAGACCGCCGGCTGGGAGACGCCCAGTGCCTGCGCCGCCCTGGAGAAGCTCCCGTGGCGCGCCAGGGCGTCCAGTGCCTTGAGTTGATGCAGATTCATGGTGGTGACGATACGGGGCGGGTGTTATCGGAATATTAGTGAACGGTTAAAATTGTATGAGTTTGGGTAAGTGTGGTTTAGGGTTTTATAACTTTCGTTTATGGAAGTGGCGGGCCCGGCGGAAAGGATAGGCGGGGGGCGTTTATGGATTTATCGATTCGACGCTTCAGATGCAATCCATTACCTTTCTTCCAGCGGCGAAAGCCTGGAGCGGATCATCGAGGCGGAGTGCTGGTCCGACAATCCAGACTGCAAATAGCGGCAAGGAGCGCTTGCAGATGGAAAAGGTCTTTGGGACGTTCGGAGCGACGCACCTGTCTTACTATACATAGAACAGAGCGAGCATCCCCATCAGGATCGCAAAAAAGAGGAGCATCATGCCGCTGCCCACTCGCATGTAGTCGGTGGTCGCGTAGCCACCGGGCTGCATGATCAGTGCATTCACCTGGTGGGTCGGCAGGATAAAGGTGTTGATGGAGGCAATGGCGACTACCAGGCCGGCAATTTTCGGATCGGCACCGATCTGGCTTGCCATGTTCATGGCCAGAGGCACCAGCAGGACCGTGGTGCCGACATTGGAGACAAACATGGCAAAAAAGGAGGTCAGCACGGCCAGGATCAGGAAGAGAATCATGGCCGTGAGGCCGGTCATCTGCTGCAAGACCGTCATTGCCAGATAATCTGCTGCACCGGTCTTTTCAAAGGCAATGCCTAAGGGAATAAGGCCTGCAACCAGGAAAATGGTTTTCCATTCAACTGACCGGTATACCTCATCAATGTGCATCACTCTGCCGATCACCAAGATCAAGAGGGAGACCAGGCCGGCTACGGACAGTGCCAAATTTGTCCCCAGGGCCAGGATCAGGAAAGCGGCAAGGGCGACTATCGACATGGCTGCCTTGCCCTCCCTGATCTCCTCTCCCCGCAGGTTCTCGGTATAGATCAAATCGGTCTTTTCCTGGAGGCTGCGAAGGTTGTCCCATTCTCCATGGAGCAGTATGGCATCTCCTGGTTTCAAGGTCAGGTGAACCAGCTCCTTGATATATATTTCTTTCCCCCGCATAACGGCCAGCGGGCTGATGGAATAGAGCCTTCTGAATGACAACTCTTTCATTGCGTGGCCATTCAGGGCGGAACGGGAGGTAACGATGGCTTCAATCACACCAAATTTATCAGGGGATGCCTCGGCTGCAAAAGTCTCGAAATTCTCCTTCGGCTGCCAGCCCAGATCTTTTTTGATTTTCTGCAAGGAATC
>CAJXSB010000421.1 GCA_913060435.1 uncultured Desulfococcus sp. | reverse complement strand
GAGGGACGGTCCTTCGAAGGCGCCGTTACGAGCATTGACAGCCGCATCGATCCGGTCACCCGCGCCATTGTGGCAAGGGCGGTTCTCCCCAACCCGGAGCGGCTCCTGAAGCCCGGGCTGCTGATGCGTGTCGAGCTGCTGAAAAACCCACGGGAAGCCCTGGTGGTGCCGGAGGAGGCCCTCATCCCGTCCGGACGTGAAAACCATGTGCTGGTGGTGGACCGGTCCACCGAATCGCCAATGGCTCAAAAACGCAAGGTCGCCACCGGGGGCCGCAGGCCGGGGGAGGTCGAGATCCTGTCAGGTCTTTCGGCGGGTGAGTTCGTCGTGGTTCACGGCACCCTGACCGCACGGTCCGGGCGTCCGGTCACGGTCATCGCCGTGGCAAAGGGGGATGAACCGCTGGCACGTCTGCTGGAGCAGGATCTGGGGGGGCGGCGCCAATGATCCTCTCCGATGTATCCGTCCGGCGGCCGGTCTTTGCCTCCGTCCTTTCCCTCATGCTGATCGTGTTGGGGCTGGTCTCCTTCGCCAGGCTCCCCCTGCGCGAATACCCGGACATCGATCCACCGGTGGTGACCATTGAAACCCTCTATACGGGGGCATCCGCCAACGTGGTCGAGACGCGGATCACCGAGCTGGTCGAGGAGCGGATCGCCGGTGTGGAAGGCATTGCATTTATTAGCTCCACCAGCGAAGACGGGCTTTCTACGGTGACGGTGGAATTTGATACGGGCCGCGATGTGGACGGCGCGGTCAACGATATCCGGGACCGGATATCGGCGATCCTGGGCGATCTGCCGGTGGAGGCCGATCCACCGGAGATCCAGAAGATCGACTCCAACAATGATGTGGTCCTCTGGTTGAACCTGGTGAGCGACCGCATGTCCGTACCCGCGCTCACGGATTATGCAGACCGTTATCTGGTCGACCGGTTTTCCGTGCTCGACGGGGTCGCGCGGGTGCGGATCGGGGGCGGGCAGCGGTATGCCATGCGGGTCTGGATCGACCGGATGGCCATGGCGGCGCGAGGGCTTGTGGTGGGCGATGTCGAAGCTGCCCTGCGGTCCGAGAACCTGGAGCTGCCGGCCGGAAGCATCGAATCCCACGAACGCAGCTTTACGGTGCGCGTCGAGCGGGCGTTCCGGACGGCGGAAGATTTTCGTCGGCTCGCCCTGGCCCGCGGCGCAGACGGCCACCTGGTCCGCCTGGGTGACATCGCACGGGTCGAGCGGGGTATGGTCGAAGACCGCACCTTCTTCCGCGGCAACGGCGTGGCGATGGTGGGCATCGGCATTATCAAGCAGTCGACCGCCAACACCATCGATGTGGCACGGGGCGCCAAAGCGGAGATGCGCCGCCTCAACCCGACGCTGCCCGAGGGAATGGAGATCAAAGAGAGCTATGATACGTCCGTTTTCGTCGAGGACGCCATCCAGGAGGTGTTCAAGACACTCCTGATCGCCATCGGCCTGGTCATCCTGGTGATCTATTTCTTCCTGGGCAGCGTTCGGGCCACCATTGTGCCCGCCGTCACTGTGCCGGTTTCCATTGTCGCCAGCTTCACCGTATTGTATGCCCTCGATTTTTCGGTCAACCTGTTCACCCTCCTGGCGCTGGTGCTGGCCATCGGGCTGGTGGTGGACGATGCCATCGTGGTCCTGGAAAACATCTTCCGCCGCATGGCGGAGAAGGGGGAATCCCCCCTGGTGGCCGCCTTCAATGGAACACGCCAGGTCGCCTTTGCCGTGATCGCCACCTCCCTGGTGCTGGTCGCGGTGTTCCTGCCCATCGCCTTCCTGGAGGGGGATGTGGGACGCCTGTTTTCCGAGTTCGCCATTACCATGGCGGCGGCGGTCTGCTTCTCCAGCCTGGTGGCGCTCAGCCTCTCGCCCATGCTGGCTTCCAAGGTCTTGAAGCGCAGCGCGGGTGGCAGCGGCGGCCCGAGCCGCGCAGAGCGCTTTTTCGGATCCGTTCGAAGGGGATACCGCCGCAGCCTCAACCGGGCCATAAAGCGACCCCTGTTGGTGGTGGGGCTCTTTGCGGCGGTGATCGGCGCAACGGTATGGCTCCATGGTCAGATCCCCACCGAATACGCACCGAAAGAGGACCGGGGGGCTTTTTTTGTCATCGTCAACGGGCCGGAGGGCGCTTCCTATGCCTACATGGAAGAATACATGACGGAAATCGAGCGGCGGCTGATGCCGTTGGTGGAGAGCCGGGAGGCCACACGGCTTCTGGTTCGGACCCCCCGAACCTTTTCGAATTATGAGAACTTCAACACGGGCATCGTGATTTTCGTGCTGAACGACTGGCACCAGCGGCGCACTGCGTGGGCCATCATGGATGACGTTCGTGCCCGGCTGTCGGGGCTTCCGGGGGTGCGCGCCTTCCCGGTCATGCGCCAGGGCTTCGGAGCGTCCATTCAAAAGCCGCTCCAGTTCGTGATTGGCGGCGGCACCTACCCGGAGCTGGTCCAGTGGCGCGACACGCTGCTGGAGCGGATTGAAGCCGACAACCCCGGCCTGGTCGGGATCGACTGGGACTACAAGGAGACCAAGCCCCAGCTCCAGGTCAACATCGACTATGACCGGGCGGCGGAGCTGGGCGTGACCATCGGAAACATCGGACGAACCTTGGAAACCATGCTGGGCTCCCGGCAGGTGACGACGTATATCGACGCCGGCGAGGAGTATGACGTGATCCTGGAAGGGGAGCGCGAGAGCCAGCGTACGCCGGCCGACCTGCAGAACATCTTTGTGCGGTCATCCCGCGGCGGCGGCCTGATACCGCTGTCCAACCTGGTCACCCTGGAGGAGTTCGCCGACTCCACCTCGCTGAACCGGTACAACCGCGTCCGGGCCATCACCCTGGAGGCCAACCTGGCCGACGGCCTGGCCCTGGGGGATGCCCTGGCCTACATGGAGGGCCTTGTCCAGGCCCATCTGCCGGAAAACGTCATCATCGACTACAAAGGTGAATCCCGGGACTATAAGCGCTCGTCCCAGTCCATTCTCTTCGTGTTCCTGCTGGGTGTCCTGGTGGTGTTTCTGGTGCTGGCAGCCCAGTTTGAAAGCTACGTCAACCCGCTGGTAATCATGCTGACGGTGCCCCTGGCCATTGCCGGGGGGTTTTTGGGGCTCTATATTACCAATGGCACCTTGAACCTCTACAGCCAGATCGGTCTGGTCATGCTGGTGGGGCTGGCGGCGAAAAACGGCATCCTCATCGTCGAGTTCGCCAACCAGATCCGGGAGCGGCGAAAGTCGTTCTACTACGCCATCATCAAGGCTTCGGAGGTCCGGCTGCGCCCCATCGTCATGACCGGAATCACCACCGCGGCCGGCGCCGTTCCCCTGATCCTGTCCTCGGGCGCCGGCGCAGAGACCCGGACGGTCATCGGCGTCGTGGTCCTGGCCGGGGTGCTGTCGGCGACCCTGTTTACGCTGTTTGTCGTGCCGGTCGCCTACAGCCTGCTCTCCAGGCGAACGAGGCCGCCGGAGCATGTCGCCCGGAGGCTCGAAAAAGAGCGGGCCATGGTGGAGACGCCGCGGGCCGTCCAATGAACCGGGCGGCCAGCCTGCGAGGAGGGGGGATCCGGAAAGGGGTTCGTTAAACCTTCCTTGATATTTCCGAAAAGGTATGGCAGTTAATGTAATGGGGGGAGAAGAAAT
>CAJXSB010000420.1 GCA_913060435.1 uncultured Desulfococcus sp. | reverse complement strand
CGGGCCGATAGGCTGGCTGGTGAGCCGATCCTCGAGAAGCTGACCCGCGCATCCGGCAACGGGGCGCCCATCGGCGGGCTCAAGGTCGTCACCGAAAACGGATGGTTCGCCGCGCGCCCATCGGGCACCGAGGACATCTACAAAATCTACACGGAAAGCTTCAAGGGGCCGGAGCATCTGCTTCAGATCCAAGAGGAGGCCCGCGCCATGGTGGCGTCGGCCCTGGGCGCGGCGGGCTGACGACAACCGGGAGCGCCGATACCGGAAGGATCAGGCCTTCTTCATCCAATCCGGGATGCCGGTGTTGACGGCCTTTCGGGGTTCTTTATGGGGTTTGGGGTTGCCGGTCGTCTTCATCCACTCCGGCATGGCATCGTCCGACCCGCTTTCTGGTGGGGGCGACGGCGCTTTTTTCGGGGCCTGCGGCGGCCGGCGCATCCAGTCCGGCGTATGGTCCGTCGGTTTCTGCCGTCTTTCCGCGCTTGGTTTTGGGGGAAGCGGGCGCCTGCCCGGAGCGGGGGGATGCCGCATCCAATCGGGGATGTTGACGCTCGCCCGGGAAATCCGTCCGGGGCTGGGACGGATTGCCGGGAGGGCCCGCGGCGACGGGGCGCGGAGATTGAGATCGAACTCCCGCGGATCGAAGCCGAGCCGCGAGCAGATCTGGCGGACCATCAAGCGCTGGTCGTTGTTGAAATCCTCGTCCGCCCCGCCGACCGCGCAGGCGATCAGCACCACAAGTTTCGCCTCATCGGAGCGGGGGGCCACCTGGGAAACAGCGGTGAATGCCTTTTCCCGGCCGATGTTGAAATCGAATCCCAGCACGTCGACGTAATGCTCGAACGCCCCGATCACATCGCCGGGATCGAACACCTGCAGGGCCTCATCGATCCGGATGTACTCGATGAGCTTTGCCGTCTCCTCCGGGCGGACAATGCCGTCGGCAAAGGCGACCATGGCGCATGCAGCGGTGACCGCCTCCATGAATCCTTTCCGCCGCGCCCGCTGTACCTTGCTGAACAAACCCATCGCTTCCCCCCTGCGCCGCCGCTGCGGCCATCGTTTTTTCAACTATGATACGCCAGAAACCGCATTTTCGCAAGGAACGCCGCAATGAACAAAGGGCCGTCGATGACCCCGTCCACCAGGAATCGGCACTGCCAGATTGATCTTGACAACCACGGCGGCATTCGATACTTTCAAGAAATACGAAAATAACCTTGGCCGTGATCTCTCCCCCGGATCTCTCCCCCGGATCTCTCCATCGGATCTCTCCACGAGGAGGCTTGCATGGAATATGTCATCATCGGCAACGGCGTTGCGGGAATCCACGCCGCCGAAGCCATCAGACGACAGGACCCGGCAGGGCCCATCACCCTTGTCGGAGATGAAACCTTCCTTCCCTACTGCCGCCCCATGATCAGCATGGTCCTCGAAGGTGCGGTCCCGATGGAGCGCCTCCCCATCCGCGGCGCCGACTACTATGAAAAACTTGGCATCACGCCGGTGCTGGGCCGCCGCGTAACGAGCATCGATGTCGACGCCCGCAGGGTCCACCTGCCAGGGCATCCCGCCGGCATCCCCTTCGACCGGCTGCTCATCGCCTCCGGCGCCGATCCGAGGCCCATCAAGGCCGATGGGCTCGATCTCGAAGGCATTTTTTACATGCGCACCGAAGCGCAGGTCCGGGCGATGCTGGAGACGCTGCCGTCGGTCAAGAATGCCCTGGTCCTGGGCGGCGGACTCGTCGGGTTCAAGGCGGCCTACGGGCTCGTTCGGCGGGGCGTCCGGGTGACCCAGCTGATCCGGTCCGACTACCCGCTTTCCATGCAGGTGGACCGCACGGCTGGAGAGATGATCCTGGCGGAGCTGGTCCGAAAAGGGCTCGATGTCCGCGTCGGCGTTGCGGCGACGGGCTTCTTCGGCAGGGGCAGGGTCGAGGGCGCCCGCCTCTCGGACGGCTCCGAGCTCGGCTGTGACATGGTTGTGATCGGAAAAGGCGTGCTGCCGGCCCTCTCCTTCGTTCCCCGGGACCGCATCGACATCGACCTGGGGATCCTGGTGGATGCCCATATGGAGACCTGCGTGCCGGGCATCTATGCGGCGGGGGACGCGGCCGAATTCTTCGACATCGCCCGGAAAACCCGCTGGGTCAACGCCATCTGGCCCGAGGCGGTCATCCAGGGACGTACGGCAGGGATGAACATGGCCGGCCGCCCCGTGGCTCTCCAGGGCAGCCTGAGCCGCAACGTGATCCGAATTTTTGACATGGACATCATGACCGGCGGCTGGGTCGATCCACCCGACAGCGAAGGCTTTCAGGTCGTCCGCCGAATCGACCGCCGCAGCGGCGCCTACCGCAAGCTGGTCCTGGACGGAGACCGGCTGGTGGGGGCCGTGATGGTGAACCATATCGAGCAGGGCGGCCTCCTGATCGCGCTGATCCAGCGCCAGGCGCCGCTGCGCATGTCCGGAGAAAAGCTGATTTCGACCGGTTTCAATTATCGGCAGCTGCTGAACTGAGAGCCTGCCTGAGACACGCTGTTTTTGCCCAATTTCTGCGTTGGCCAATTTCTGCGTTGGATGGAAAAATGAATCCCATCCGCAAGGAGGTATGTATGAAGCAAGTCGTGGTCCATCCCGAACGCTGCGTCGGGTGCATGCAATGCATGATCGCCTGCGCGACGGCCCATTCCAAAACCCAGACGCTCTTTACCGCCGTCCAGGAGGATCCGCTTCCCAAACCACGGGTCCATGTCGGGGCAGGGCTCTACGGCGAAGGCTTTCCCAACCGATGCCGCCACTGCGACCCCGCCCCATGCATGCTCGCATGCCTGCCCGGCGCCATCTCCCGGGATCCGGATACCCGCACGGTGGTCATTGATCCCGACACCTGCATCAACTGCGCATCCTGTGCCATGGCATGCCCCTTCGGCGTCATCCGGTATCATGAAGATGCCTCTGCTCCAGCGGGCAAGACGGTGGCGGTCAAATGCGACAACTGCCTGGACCGCCAGCGCCGGGGGCAGGTTCCCGCCTGTGTCGAGGCCTGCAAGTCCGGCGCCCTGACCTTTGAATCCACCGGCGATGCCCAGCGCCGGAAAACCTGCGAGGTGGCAAAAACGGTGTCGCGGGACGCCGGGTTCGAGCAGCTTGCGCCTGGATTTTCAATGCTCAACACGGTTAAGCGGACACAGATCGAGATGGCGCACCGCTGAACATCTGGCCGACAGGCGATAGAGGACCGTCAACCGATAGCGCGTTGAATGACTTCCATGGAGGGAGATTGATATGCTGAGGGATTTCAAGGACCGGACCATCACCGAGGACGGCCGGCTGATGCTGGAAAAGGCTGAAAAGGATCAGATCGAAACCGTATGGGACCGTTACGCTGCCCAACTGCCCCAGTGCGGATACTGCGAGATGGGGCTGAGCTGCCGCGTCTGCAACATGGGGCCCTGCCGGATCAGCCCCTTCGAGGACGAGGGCCCCCAGCGGGCCATCTGCGGCGCCACGGCCGACATCATCGTGGCCCGCAACCTGATCCGCATGATCGCCGGCGGGGCGGCCGCCCATTCGGACCACGGCCGCGACCTGGCCCACACGCTGCTGCTGACCGCCGAGGGCAAAAGCGGCGGCTACGAGATCAAGGACGAGGCCAAGCTGGGCGCCCTGGCCGC
>CAJXSB010000419.1 GCA_913060435.1 uncultured Desulfococcus sp. | reverse complement strand
TAGATGTCGTTTTTGAGGCATGCCTCCAGAAGGGAGATCCCCTCCGCCACCATTATTTCCCGGTCGTCAACCGTTATCGTTACCATATCGGCACTTTCCTTGTCATGATATCATTCGACGATGTCCCTGCGGTTACGTTCGCCGCTGTCGTCATCCATTGCAATCACGCACCGCCTTCGCCTGGTTCTGGCGGCGTTCCTCCCGTTGCAGCGTCTTCATCGTCTTCGGACACCGGCTTGTCCGGGCGTTCGATGATCGGCGCCAGGGATGCCGGCGACACCTTCCGGACCGCGTCATATTCGGGCGGACAGGCCACAACACATTCCGCACATTTGACACAGAGGCTTTGGTCGATCCCCTTTTTGCGGGTG
Source organism: uncultured Desulfococcus sp. (assembly GCA_913060435.1). Taxonomy (GTDB): domain Bacteria; phylum Desulfobacterota; class Desulfobacteria; order Desulfobacterales; family Desulfococcaceae; genus Desulfococcus. Next base: position 3,334 of record CAJXSB010000419.1, on the reverse strand, counting down.
CTCGTGGTGAAAATGGCATCGGTAGGGCAGACAATGGCGCAGGCATCGCATCCGCGCGCACAGGCATCCAGGTCGATATAGAAGGCGGTCAGCGGCCGGCACATCATCCCCGGGCAGCGCCCCTCCGTAAGGTGGGCTTCATACTCGTCCCGAAAATATTTCAGGGAGGTCAGGACCGGGTTGGGAGCGGTCTTCCCCAGGCCGCAGAGGGATCCCGCCTTGATCTCTTTGGCCAGCTTCGAGAGAAGGTCGAGATCGTCCTCCAGCGCAGTGCCGCAGGTCAGACGGTCGAGGATGCGGAGCATGTGGCGGGTGCCGATGCGGCAGAACGTGCATTTTCCACACGACTCCTTCTGGGTGAAGTCGAGGAAATAGCGGGACACGTTCACCACGCAGGTGTCCTCGTCCATGACCACCATGCCCCCCGACCCCATCATGGCGCCGGCTTCGGTAAGGGAGTCGAAGTCAATCGGCGTATCCAGGAAGGATTCCGGCAGACAGCCGCCCGAAGGCCCGCCGATCTGCACCGCTTTGAACCCCTTCTGGTTGGGGATGCCGCCGCAGATGTCGAAAATGAGGGTCCGCAGGGTGACCCCCATGGGGATCTCCACCAGGCCGGCATGGACCACGTCGCCCACCACCGAAAAGACCGCCGTTCCGGGGCTGCCCTCGGTGCCGATCCCCCGGAACCACGCGGACCCCCGGGTCACGATGGGTGGAACCAGGGCCAGGGTCTTCACGTTGTTGATGACGGTCGGCCGGTCGTTGAGCCCTTTTTGGACCGGGTATGGCGGCCGGTGCCGGGGCATGCCCCGGTAGCCCTCGACGGACTGGATGAGACCGGTCTCTTCACCGCATACGAACGCCCCCGAGCCCTCGAAGATCTCGACCTTGAGGTCGAAGGCGCTGCCCAGGATTCCTTCGCCGAGCAGGTTGAGTTCCTGGGCCTGTTGGATGGCCCGCCCCAGGGTTTTTACGGCCAGGGGATATTCGGCCCGGACGTAGAAAAGCGCCTCCTGGGCGCCGACGGCGAGGGCGCAGATCATGAGGCCTTCCAATACCTGGTGGGGGTTGCTCTCGAGCAGTGTCCGGTCCATGTACGCGCCGGGATCGCCTTCATCTGCATTGCAGATGACGATCTTTTCGTCGTGCGCCGCTTCGAGGGCCATCTCCCATTTGACCCCGGTGGGGAACCCAGCCCCGCCGCGCCCCCGGAGGCCGGACGCCTTGATCTCCTCGACAATCTGCCGTCGGGGCTTCTGGAGCGCCTTGGCCAGTGCGGTATACCCGCCTTCGGCAATGTATTCGTAGATGTCGTCAGGGTCGATCTTGCCGCATTTGTCCATGATGACCCGCTTTTCAAGGTTGAACCTCGAAAAATCCATGACCGACGGAATCATGTCGTTCACTTCCGTGGCACCATATACATGCTCGAAGCGGGGGTCGCCCCCTTCAATGAACATCTTCGTCAGCATTTTGGCCTTCCCGGGGCTCACTTCGTGATAAAAGATGGGGGGAAAACCGGATTCCGGGTGTTCAATGATGACCACCGGTTCGGCGTAACAGTGGCCGAGGCAGCCGACCGTGTGCACATGGGCCTCGATGTTGCGCTCCGCAAGGGTCTGCTCAAACGCGGCCTTGGTTTCGAGGGCGCCGGCGGCGATGCCGCAGGTGGCCAGACCGATATGGATTTTCGGCAGCGGGGAACGCCGGAGTTGATCCTGCCGGCGGAAAGCCTCCTCCCGAAGCCGCTCAAGCTGGGCCGCTATGTTCTCTTTAGTTCCCGGATTCATTTTTTTTTCTCTCTTCGATCTCTTTTTGGATCTGAATGCGTGAAAACAGGCCCTCCACCTTGCTGGGGGCCATGTGACCATGGACCTCATCGCCGATCAGCGCCACGGGTGCCAGGGCGCAGCACCCGACGCAGGCGACCCGTTCGATGCTGAACTCCCGGTCCGGGGTGGTCTCCCCTTCCTTGATTTCAAGGCGCCGTTCGAAATTCTCCAGGATGATGTCGCCCCCTTTGACGTGGCAGGCCGTGCCCATGCAGACCTTCACCGGGTATCTCCCCGGCGGATTAAAGCGAAACTGGTTGTAAAACGTGGCGACGCCGTAGACTTCGGAGACAGGAACGCCAAGATGCGCGGCGACCATGGCGATGGCATCGCGAGGGAGGTAGGAGAGCGCGTTCTGAACCCGTTGGAGAATGGGGATCATGCATCCCCGATCGTTTCCGTAATTCCCGCTGATCTCTTCGCGCAGTGCATCGATAATGGCCGCTTCCTTCTCAAGAATATCGTTTTCCATTGCGAACTCCTCATCCGTCACGGATACCGGTCAGATCTTCTCCAGGGCGCCATAGGCGGCCTGAATCCGCTCCAGGAGGAGACGGCAGAATTTTTCCATGATGTTGAAGCCGAACAGTTCGTTGCTGATCATCATCCGTCGGAGGTCCGCCCCCTTGAGCACCATGATCTTCGTGGGCTCCTGGCAGATCGCCGTGGACATCATGACATGGGGCTGGCCGAGAAGGGTGGACCAGCAGCCCAGAACGCGTCCTTTGCCCAGAGTCTCGATGGTCACCCGGCCCTTTCGGCTCCCCAGGTCGATGGTACGCTCCAGAAACACCATCCCATCGGAAATAATATATAGGTGCTCGCCGGGCTCTCCCTGTCTGAACACAGCTTCACCGGCGCCATAATTCCTTAGCTGGCAGAGGCCGGCAATTCTTTCAACGTCATCCCCGCCCAACCCTTTGAAAAAATCACATATTTTTAACGCATCGATCATGACCGACTGTTCCATGGGCAATCCTTTTCGATGTGGGTTCATGCGTTCTGAAGTTTTTCAAACGAATTATATTTCAATTGAAATGAGATGTCAAACCCGCCGCCACCCCCCCAATCGATGCAGCGCCGCGGTGAATTCGATGGTGATGAGAGCCCACTGCTGCGGAATTATTGCTTGATGATGCAGGCAAATCGGCGTATATTTCCAATATGAAGAACACAGCCAAAGGAGGCCGACATGAACGTCAGAGTACTCATCAAGCGTGTTGTTCCACGGGATAAGGCAAAAGAGATGATACCGCTGTTCCGTCAGATGCGGCAGATGGCCATGAACCAGCCCGGATACATTTCCGGAGAGACCTTGAAGAGCCTTGACCGGCCCGACGTCTTTATGGTCATCAGCACCTGGCAGTCCGCCGAAGACTGGGAGAAGTGGCTGCTGAGCAAGGTCCGTCAGGAAGTCCAGGAGAAGATCGACGAGCTCCTCGGCGGCAAAACCGAATACGAGATGTTCCAGATCGGCACCACCGGATAGTCGCAGGAGA
>CAJXSB010000418.1 GCA_913060435.1 uncultured Desulfococcus sp. | reverse complement strand
CGGCTGGAAAGGAACCGGAGCGTAAACTCGATGGGCTCGTATAGGTCGAGGCGCGGGTCGAGGGTCTCCTTCATGTGATGAAGGCAGGGGCTCGTATCGCACAGCACCGGGATCCGGCCGTTTTCGGATGCATCGAGCAGCGCCCGATCGAGGGCGGCGGCCCGCTCGTCCGCCGCCTCGGCAAACCCCTTGCTGGCAAACGGCATGCCGCAGCAGAGGCGGTCGAGGCCTTCGGGATAGACGATCCCGTAGCCGGCTTTGTTCAGAAGGGATTCGGTCGTCCGACGCAGATCGGCAGACGCATCATCCAGCCGCGACGGCCCCATGGTCCGGGAGATGCAGGCGGGGAAATAGACCACGCGGGGGGCTTCCACCGCCTCCGGCGGCGGGGACGCCGCGCAGGAGATGGCCGCCGCGTTGCCCGGCATGTAGGGGGTCCAGGCCGGCAGCAGGTTCCGGGAAATCCGCCGGAGGAGGCTCGAGAGCCGTGCCATGCGCGCCGTGCCCAGGACGGCGTGGCATCCGTCCACGGCGGCGAGGCCCCATCGGGCCCCGGCGGTGACCGTATCCATGTGGCGGCCGATCCACGCCGCAAGCCGCCTGGGGCCGGCACCGGCGCTCTCGCCCCGGAGGTATTTGATCAATCGGCCCGTGTCGATCTCCACGGGGCAGCTGCTCGCGCACAGCCCGTCCGCTGCGCAGGTTTCATCACCGTAGTATCGGTATGCCGCTGCGAGGGCCGCGCGCCGCGCCCGGTCGCCGCCCGAACGGGCCAGCCGTGCCATCTCGCGAAAGACGACAATGCGCTGCCGGGCGGAGAGGGTAAAATCGTGGGACATGCAGTTTCGTTCGCAGAAACCGCATTCGATGCACGCGTCCACCAGCGGGTTCGATGCGGGCATGGCCTTGAAGTTCCGGACGTGGGCCCGGGGATCGTCGTTGATGATGACACCGGGATTGATCCGGTTCTCCGGGTCGAAGATCTGCTTGATCTCCTGCATGATTCCGTAGATTTCAGGCCCCCACTCCCGCTCGACGAAAGGCGCCATGTTCCGGCCCGTGCCGTGCTCCGCCTTGAGGGAGCCGTTGTACTTGTCGACGACGAGTGCGACCACGTCGTCCATGAATCGGCGGTATCGCTCGACCGCCTCGGGGTCGGTAAAATCCGGTGCCAGCACGAAATGGACGTTGCCGTCGAAGACATGGCCCCAGATAACCGGATCTTCATAGCCGTATCGCTGAAAGAGATCGCGGACATCGACAATGGTGTTCTCCAGGTGCTGAATCGGCACCGCGATGTCCTCGATGATCACGGCCGTTCCCTTTTTCCGTCCGGCACAGGCGCTGGGGAAGATGCCCCGGCGGACGTCCCAGAGCTTCTCCGTTTTCACGGGGTCCGAGGTGAATTCGAACGGGTGGGCCAGGGGGAAGCCTTCGAAACGGTCTGCGATCTCGGCCACCTGCCGCGCCAGGGCCCCGGCGTCGTCCGCCCGGGTCTCCACAAGGAGGGCGGCGGCCTCGTCGTCCAGCGTCCGGATGAAGCCGGGCATGCCGGGCTTGGCCTCGACCGAGCGGAGGGCGACCCGGTCCATGAGTTCTGCGGCGCTGACGCTGCACTCTTTCAGCAGCAGGACGGCTTCACATGCCCTGGTAATCGTCGGAAAGACCATGAGGGCGGTCGCCTTGAGGGGGGCTTCGCGGGTGGTCATGAAGGTCACCTCGGCAATGAAGCCGAGGGTGCCCTCGGACCCGACCATCAGATGCTGGATAATGTCGATGGGATCCTCGAAGTCGATCAGGGCGTTGACGCTGTAGCCGCAGGTGTTCTTGATGGCGTATTTCTCCCGGATCCTGGCAGCCGTCTCCGGATGGTCGAGGATGCGGCGCCGGAGCCCCATCACCCGGTCGACCATCTCCTTTTTCGCGGCCATGAAGGATCGGCGGCTGGCCTCGTCGCCCGTATCGAGAATCGTGCCGTCCGCCAGGATCATGCGCATGTGCTTCAGGGTGCCCATGCTGTTGTGGACCACGCCGCTGGCCATGCCGCAGGCGTTGTTCGCCACGATGCCGCCGATCTTGGCCGAATTGACCGAGGCCGGGTCCGGGCCGAGCTTCTTTCCATAGGGCGCCAGAAGCTGGTTGGCCTGGGCCCCCAGCACACCGGCGGCGAGCCGGACCTCGGTGGCATCGGCGTTCACGCTCATGCGCCGCCACCCGGCAGGACCCATGCGCACGAGCACCGCGTCGGTGAGGGCCTGGCCGGACAGACTGGTCCCGGCAGCCCGGAAGGTCACCGGGAGGCCGAGTTCCCCTGCGGACTGAAGGACGAGGATCACCTCGGCCTCGGATTCCACCTGCACGATCAGCTGCGGCACCAGGCGGTAGACGCTGGCATCCGTGCCATAGGCGAGCCGCCGCAGATCGTCATGGATCAGGCGGTCCTCGGGGATGCCGGATTTAAGACGGTCATATAGTCTTCGATAATCACCGGAGAGCATAGGCACCTCTGCTTTCTGTGGATTGGGGAGGTCTCTCGGCGGTCAGGCCGGCTTGACCGGTGCGGACAGCGCGACGCGGGTGCCGCCCCCCGGCGATGACCGGATATCGAAGTCTCCGCCGAGATGGAGCAGACGCTCCCGGATGGAAAAGAGCCCGAAGCCTCCGCTCGAATCGGGGGTGAAATGGGCTTCGGCCTGTTCAAAGCCGACGCCGTCGTCCTCGACATCGATGGAGATCCGTTCGCAGTTCCGTTGAATCCGTATGTCGACATGGGTGGCCCGGGCGTGCTTGACGATGTTATAGAGCAGCTCCCGGATGGAGCGGAAAAGATGAATCTGCAGGGGGCTGTCCAGGCGGTTCACCGGATCGCCGCAGTGGAGATCGATGGTGAGGCGATGCTTTTCGGCGATCTTTTCGATATGGTCCTTGATGGCGGCCTTGAGCCCCAGCTCGTAGAGGATCGGCGAGCTGAGTTCGTAGGAGAGATCCCGTGTATGGGTGATGACGCTTCGGATGTACTGGATCATCCCGTCAATGATCTTGACGTGGTCGGGGTTGTCGATGCTCCGCTTGAGCATCCCGAGATCAATCTTGATCATCGCCAGTGCCTGCCCCACACTGTCATGAATGTCGCGGGCGACCTGCCGGCGCTCCCGCTCCTCGGTCAGGGCCAGCTCGGCCGTCAGGGACCGCAGCTTCGCCTGGTGGCGCATCAGCTCGTTGGCTGTCCGCATCCGCTCCTGGTTTTCCCTCGCCAGCTTCCGGTTGATGCTTTCCAGCTCGGCTGTCCGATCCCGGACACGGGCCTCGAGCTCATCCCGCGCGGTCCGGAGTTCGGCCGTCCGGAGCTTCAGCGCCAGGTTGGTCCGAAGGCGGGCCAGGAGCTCCGCGGTGTTGAACGGCTTGGTGACATAGTCCGATGCACCGACATCAAACCCCCTGACGACATCTTCGGGACGCCCCCGGTGGGCGCTGATGAAAATCACCGGGATCTCCCGGGTCTCCGGCATCTCTTTCAGTCGCCGGCAGACCTCGTATCCACTGATGCCCGGCATCTCGATATCGAGCAGCACCAGGTCGGGCATCACATCCCGGACCGTCTCCGGCAGCCGCGCCTCGTTGGTCGCATAGGCAATCCGATATCCCTCGCGGCTGAGGATATCGGCCAGCAGTTGAATATTTTCCTGGAGGTCGTCCACAATCAGGATCAGC
>CAJXSB010000417.1 GCA_913060435.1 uncultured Desulfococcus sp. | reverse complement strand
AAAAGCTCGCGCTTTTCATGGCCTGATAAAACCATCCGAGATGGGTCCGGCAGCTCCCGCACAGGGCAAAACGCCAGCTGAAGCCGTCGAACCATGTGAACTCCAGGGTGGGCTGCCCCTCATTGACGCACCCTTCCGCCGCGGCAAAGCAGCCGATTTCGAAAATATAACCTGCCGGATTGTTGAACACATGGCTCATGCGGCCATTGATGCGGATCCGGTCGGCTGTGCGGGCGATCCTGCTGCCGCACCGGCGGCAGCGGTACCAGCGGCCGTCGGCATCCCCATCGGACGCATCGGTCTGCCGCTCCGGAAGCCCCTTGTACGCGCCGGGACCCTTTTTGCCGGCCTGGAAGGCCTGGATGCCGTCGCGCGGAAGACCCACGATGTCACGGGCCGCGCTGCAGCCGGTCTCCATCGGTTCCATGGTGGTCATTCTCGAGCGTCTTTCATTGACGGTCCATTGTTCTTGACAGTCCGTGTCAGCGTCCCATGGCAGCACTGTGCCAATCGTTAAAATAAAAATAATATAACGCGATGCACTCCGTTAAGCCAGTGGAAAATGATATATCCGAATGGAAGGCCCCTGCGCGGTTCTTCCGGCGCCGCATCGACGCGGCACCGACTTGATCTTTTTGGCCGGGTGGGTGTATAGTGAAGGCCGAATACGCATCGTATGCAGCCTTTGACGCGCCTTGAAGGCGAACCAGAATCCGGCGCCGTCGTTGTCCAATTAATTTGGTTTCCGTCCTACGCATATCGCTTCATGCATCTATGACCGGTGAGGAAATGATGAAACAGATCTCGAGGAGCCTGGCCGCATTCCTGTTGTTCATATTTCTCCTCCCTGCCTTCGCCGCCGCTTCGGAATGGTGGATCCTTGGCACCGTCAAAGGAGAAAAAATAAAAGAAAAAGCCGTCGAGGTGCATCTCGTCCGCATTGGCAGCACCGAGGAGGCGGTGGTCCGCAGAACCACCACCAATAAAAACGGCCAATATGCCTTCTCCGACCCCGGGGAGGGACTGCCGCCGAAATCTTACAAGGTGGTGCTGAAGATCTCCTCCGACCTCTCCATCGACGTGAGCCTGGCGGATGTTCAGCCCCAGGGGTGGCAGCCCGCGATCATCCCGCCGATCACCGTCTACTGGTGAGGGAGGCACCGCTTCGCGTCGAAACGAATTCCGCTCCGGGAAATAACCTGCCACATGCGGGCTGCAACGGGAGCCTCGGCATCGTTTGGAAGCCGTCGATCATGATAATGATATCGAATGAAAACGGTCTTTCAAAAAAATGCCGGGGCGGTCAAAAAAAGCTTGCGATTTTTTTCCATCTGAATTAAAAAGCGCGCGACTTTTTTTCGCCTACAAAGAATAGGAGATTTATGTCACCCGACTAGCAGCGCCGGTCAGTCGCCCACAAGGCTCTTTCTGAATCCGGTGCTATTTTTTTCAACCAAAGCAGAAACCAACCAGAAAGAGGGGGCGAGTGGATGACTAAGGAAGCTCTTGTCGGCCGCGACGTCGTTCATCCTTTTCAACAGACCGCCGCTGCAAATACGTGGCCTGAACACCGCAATCTTCTCTCCGACGATACACCACAGGATCATTTTATCGAACGAAACGGCTCCGTATTCGCGGGGGTGCATCTGATCATCGATCTGTGGGGCGCCAGCCACCTTGACGACCTCGAACGGATGGAAAAGGCGCTCCGGGACTGCGTGGACAAGGCCAAGGCGACCCTGCTGCACATCCACCTGCACCATTTTACGCCCAACGGCGGCGTTTCGGGCGTGGCCGTCCTGGCGGAGTCTCACATCAGTGTACACACCTGGCCGGAGCGGGATTTCGCGGCCTTCGATGTCTTCATGTGCGGAAACTCCCAGCCGTCGGAAACCATACCGGTGTTGAGCAGCGCGTTTCATCCACAGAAAATCATTATCCGGGAGAATCTCCGGGGAGTGCTTGACCATGCGTAATTTCAGCGAAACCCTGTATGACGCCTATGCCCAGGAATTCCGGGTGGACGAGCTGCTCCACGAGGTCAAGACCGAGCACCACCACCTGGTGATTTTCAAGAACGCCGTTTTCGGACGGGTGATGGCGCTGGACGGCATTGTTCAGACAACCCAGAAGGATGAATTCATCTACCATGAAATGATGTCGCATGTCCCGATCCTCGCCCATGGGGATGCCGGAAAGGTCCTGATCGTGGGCGGCGGCGACGGCGGGATGCTCCGGGAGGTCTGCCGACACGCATCGGTCCGGGAGATTGTCCAGGTGGAGATCGACCGGGCGGTCATCGACATGTGTCGAAAGCACCTCCCGGGTCACAGCGACGGCGCCTACGATGACCCGAGGGCCGCCATTGTCATTGACGACGGCATCAACTTCGTCCGGAACACCGATGAGCGGTTCGATGTCATCATCTCCGACAGCACCGACCCGATCGGCCCAGGCGAAGCGCTCTTCACGGCGGCCTTCTATGAAGGATGCAAACGGTGCCTCAACCCGGGCGGCATCCTCGTGACCCAAAACGGCGTGGCATTCCACCAGCTGGATGAAATTCAGCAGACCGCCGGGCGCCTCCGGACCCATTTTCACGACTGGCATTTTTACGCGGCCGCCGTCCCTACCTATGTGGGCGGCATCATGTGTTTCGCGTGGGCTTCGGACGATCCCCGGCTTCGGCAGACGGATCTCGGCACACTCCGGGAGCGCTGCCGGCAAAGCGGGATTACGACCCGCTACTACAATCCGGAAATCCATCATGCGGCGTTCGCACTGCCCGAGTATGTGCTGAAGGCCGTTGGGAAGGCCGATAATGAATACCGTTAAATTATCCCCCCCTGAATCCGGTGGCGCCTACCAGGAACGGGTCGCAGCCCATGGAACGCCCCTGTTTCTTATCGACTGCGATGTCGCACGGCAGCAATACAGGGCACTACGGCAGGCGCTCCCCGATGTGGACCTCTATTACGCCGTAAAGGCCCTCCCCCAGCCCGATCTCCTGGCGGTTCTCCATGAGGAGGGGGCGGGTTTCGACATCGCAAGCTCCGGGGAGATAGAGGTCCTTCGTCAGCTCCGTGTTCTGCCCCGGAGAACCATCCACACCCACCCCATCAAGCGGGACAAGGACATCCGGGATGCACTCCGTTACGGCTGCACCACCTTCGTGGTCGACAACCCGGACGAACTGCTGAAGTTCCTCCCCTACCGGCGCCGGGTGGGAATTCTCCTGCGGCTCAGTTTCCGAAGCCCGAATGCCCTCGTGGACCTGTCAAGAAAATTCGGCTGCGCCGCGGACCAGGCGCCGGCGATACTGGACCTGGCCGAGCGGACCGGCATCCATATCAAGGGCCTCTCCTTCCATGTGGGGTCCCAGTGCACGGACACCCGGCAGCAGGTAGCGGCCATTGAGACGTGCAACCTGCTGATCCGCAGGCATCATGACCGGGACGTCATGCCCCTCAGCATCCTCGATATCGGGGGCGGGTTTCCAGTCTCCTATGACGGCCGGTCGGTGGACATCGCCGCCTATTGCGGCCCGATCCGGGATGCCTTGTCGCAGCTGCCGCCCCACGTTCGGGTCATCGCCGAACCCGGGCGATTCATCTGCGCGCCTGCGGCAAAAACCATCACGACGGTGGTCGGCCGTGCGGACCGGCAGGGGATGACCTGGTACTATATCGACGACGGCGTCTACGGCTCCTTCA
>CAJXSB010000416.1 GCA_913060435.1 uncultured Desulfococcus sp. | reverse complement strand
CGACCGGTGCCTGCGCCGGGGAAGGCGTCGCGTTCTGGTGGGGTGCCGCTGCGGTGGCCGGGCTGCTTTCCGAAGCTTCTTCTGTTGGCCCATCCGGTGTCAAATGCCCGTTGTCTTTCTGCATCGCTTTGGCTGCCGCGACATCCGTTTTCGCTGCAGCCGGCGCATGCTTCGCCTGGCGGCCTACGCCGTCATACAGGGAGCGTTCCTGGACGGCCACATCCGCGATGACGGTGATGATGACCAAAAGCAGAAGGACGCCCGCCAGCGGCAGCAGCGTGGATTTGAGTTTGGAGGATCCTTTTTCAACCGGGCCGTGCTCATTCGGCGTAGCCGCATTTTCCGACCACCGCCCCAGGCGGTGCTGCCTTCGGCTCAGGTCATACTGGCGCTTCAGGGCCGGGTCCGACAGGACCTTGTAGGCCTCGGAGACAGCGAGAAACCCTTCGTCCGTCCGGGTCCCGCTGCGGCCTTTCGCAGGAGCAGCCGTGTCCGGGTGGGTCTGGATCGCCATGGCGCGGTAGGCGCTTTTGATCTCCCGTGCATCCGCACCGGGAGTTACCCCGAGCAGTGCATAGTAGTCGGCCTGGATCGTCTCTGATCCCCGGCCGCCCAGCCCCAGCACGGAGGCCACCGCCGAAAGCCTGCCCCGGATGCGGTCGACGGAGTGGCCCTGCCGCGTTGCCTCCGCCCTCAAATCCCGCTGGAGCGCGGAGTGCCGGACGCTTTCGACCTCGGCCCCTGCGACAAACACCGAGCAGTAGACCAGGTAGGTGTACTTCTCGGCAATGCGCTGAATGAGCGTCGGCGTGTCCTTGGTGTCGGCTGCCAGGCGAATGAACCGGGCCAGGGATTTGGGGTCTGTGTTGACGTCTAAGTTCGTCAAGGGCGGCCTCCCATGCTATGCAGAGATCTGGTTTGAGGCCGACGCCGCGCCATCCCCGGCACCGATCTGCCCCCGGGCGTCGCCGTAGTGATAATTGTAGGACTTGTAATACCGGTAGTAGGACCGGTATCCATAGCGCTGGTTGAGGTTGACCTTGTTGACGATGCACCCCAGGATCGTGCCCTGGACGTTCTGGATGGAGTTCCGGAAATGCCGCAGGCCGTCCCGCGTGGTTTCACCGATGCTGCTCACCAGGATGACGCCGCCGACCTGGCGGCAGAGCACCAGCACGTCCGCGAACCCGATGTGCGGCGGCGCATCGATGATGATCCGGTCAAATTGCTCCAATGACGTGTCGATGAGCTGTGAAAAGCGGTTGGAGGCCAGCAGCTCCACCGGGTTCGGGGGAATGGGGCCCGAGGGGATCAAGGAGAGGTTGTCGATGCTGGTCGGGGCGATCATCCCGTCCTCGACCACTCCGGCCAGGTAGCTCGACAGCCCGCGGCCGTCCCGGGAGGCCGCCGCCGCCTGAAACACTTTGTGCAGCCGGGGCTTCCGGAGGTCCGCGTCCACCAGCAGCACCTTCTCGCCGGCGCCGGCAAAAGCCTGGGCCAGGTTGGCGGCCATGGTGGTTTTGCCCTCGCCGGGCAGCGTGCTGGTGATGACCAGGCAGCGGGAATTGTTGGCCGACCCCGAAAGCTGCACCGATACCCGGAGGGTCCGCAGGGCCTCGGAGACCGCGGACTGGGGGGTGTTGCTGAAGATCCGCTCTATGGGTACGTCGGGCCGGGTGTTCTCCTGTGGAATGACGCCCAGGATGGGAATCTGGAACCGTTCGGCAATCTGGTCCGGGTTGGTGATGGTGTCGGCAAAATATTCCAGCAGGAACGCGGCGCCGATGCCGCCCATCAGCCCCACCACAATGGCCAGCAGCAGGTTCCGCGGGACGTTGGGCTTGCTGGGAAAGATCGGCAGGGTCGCCCGGTCCACGATCTGGATGTTGGTGGGGGAGATGCCGGCCATGGACTCGATCTCCTTGGCCCGCTCCAGCAGGCTCTGGTAGATGGCCTTGTTGGTCTCCACCTCGCGGGCCATGATCGTGTACTGGGTGGCCCGCTCTTTCAGGTCCAGGGCCCGTTGTTTGCTTTTCTCCAGGTGGTCCCTGAGGGAGGCCACCCTGTCCTGGGTCGACCGGTAGTCATGCTCAATGGAGTTCAGGATCTTTTGGGATTCGGCATTGATCCTCGCCTCCAGGCTGTCCATTCGGCCCTTGATGGTTTTGACCTCCGGGTAGCCTTCATGAAAGGTCTCGAGCAGCTCCTCATAGGTTGAGCGCTGCCGGGCGTATTCGGATTTGAGGTCGTTGATCAGGGTGCTGTTCAGCACCTGGGGGAGGTTTTCCGGTCCTTCAGTCTTTGCCAGGTTGAACAGGGTCTTTTTGGCGATGAGCTCCGCTTCTGCCTGGCTCAGGGCGACGTTGATCTCCTCCAGCTGGCGAAAGACGCTGTTCCGGCCCGATTCCATGGAGACGATGCCGGCCTGCCGGGCGAATTTGTTCCGCTGCTCCTCGGCCGCCTCCAGGTTGATCTTGGCACGGTCGATCTGCATCATCAAATATTCCCGGGCCTGGTTGGAGGCGGCCACCTTCTGGTCCATTTTCCACTTGATGAACTCCGTCATCACCTGGTTGACCGCGTCCTGGGAGAGCTGCCGGCTGGGCGATATGAACGAGACATCGACGATCATGGAGTCGCGCCGGGGCGAGACCGTCAGATTTTCGAGCCAGAATTTCATCAGCTTGTCGTCTTCCATGGTGTCGCTGATCAACTGGCTGTCCGACGGGTTCTCGTTTCCCCGCTGGAGGAGGGAACGGATCACGGCCTTCACCTGGTCCAGCATGCCTGGTGCGTCCTTTTCATCGCCGAGGAGTTCATCGAAAACCGGGTGATCTTTCAGATCCAGCACCTGGATGACCCGCTCCGCCATGGCCCGGCTCTTCATCAGGGAGACCTGCGTGGCGACGAACTCCTGGAGCCGGAGGGATTCGCTGACCACATCCTCGAATTTGGTCAGTTTCTGGGATTCGGCGTTGGCTTCCAGGGTGCCGGTGGCCACGTAGAGCTTCTGGGCGGTCAGGTTGAAGATGAGGGCGGAGACGAATGTCAGGAATAAGACGCCGATGATCAGCCATTTGCGCCGGAAGACGACCTCGATGTAGTCGCGCAGGTTGATCTCTTCTTCGAAGGCTTCCGGGATGCTCTCCCGAACTTCGGTGGACGGGAGCTGGCTCCCGGCCGGCACCGGGTAGAGGGCCGCAGGGGTGTCATTGTTGTTGTTGGGGCTCATTCAATTGTTCCTGGTGGATGAAGGGTTGATTTTGCTCCAGGGGCGTCAGGCGGAAATCATCCAGCCACAGCCGCCCTGCAATCTTGCTGTTGAACCGGCGGCTCGGCCGCCTTCGCAGGCTCACGGATACCGCACGGCACGACTCGGGTGCGGTGAAAAGCACGGATGCTTCGCGCCATTCCGCGTTTGCCGGCGCCATGTCGCTTTTCCATACCTCGGAGGTACACTGGGCCCCCCGGACTTCGATGTACGGCCGCTGGTCCGTGGTCAGATCCCGCGATCGCCATTGAAAAGAGAGTCGATAGTCGACCCCGGGCCGCACCGGCGTCAGGAGCCGGACGTGCCGGAAATGGACGTTCTCCTTCCCGAAGAAGGATATCCGGAGGGCATAGCGACCCTCGGCCGGGGAGATCCGGTCCTGCCGGATGTCCCATAGCTTTCCGGGGGAAGTCCGCCAGCCAAACGCATTCTTCGCCAGGGGG
>CAJXSB010000415.1 GCA_913060435.1 uncultured Desulfococcus sp. | reverse complement strand
CCCGCCTCTACGGCCTGGAAGGGATCTGGGCCTGCCGCCGGGCGCTCAAAAAAAGCGGATGCCTGGCGGTCTGGTCGGCTGAGCCGAACAGGGCGTTCGAGGATCTGCTGATGGAATGCGGATTCCATGTGCGCCGTTTCCGTGTTCCCGCCTACCAGGGGAGCAAATCCGAATCGCATGTTGTCTGGGTCGCGTCGGAAAGCGAACGCATCCTGCCCTCCGGCGGCGGCGAGCCGCGAGTGCCGAAAAAGCAATGATGATGCATGCCGGCGATGCCTGCGTGCTGGTCGGTGACCGCCGCGGTCGACGCCCGCGATGAGAGCGGCCTTGATAATGCCCACCTGCTTCAAAGTCCAGAGGGAGAAAACGAATGGAATCCATGTTTGATGTTGCCGTGGCGTGCCTGGTGCTAACCGCCGTGTTCGCCTATTTCAATCACAGGTTTGTGGGGCTGCCGACCACCATCGGCGTCATGGTCATCGCCCTGGTCCTTTCCCTGGCCCTTATCGGGCTCGACCGGCTCGGCATGGGCGCCCTGCGCGACTACGAGGTTTCCCTCCTCTCCGCCATCGACTTCTCGGACGTGCTGATGGAGGGGATGCTCTCGCTCCTCCTCTTTGCCGGGGCCCTGCATGTGGATCTGGGCGACCTGACGGACTACGGCTGGCAGATCGGGCTGCTGGCGACCCTCGGGACCCTCGTCTCCACGATGTTCGTCGGCTTCGGCCTGTGGCATCTTCTTCCCCTGGCCGGCCTTTCTCTTCCCCTGGCCTACTGCCTCGTCTTCGGCGCCCTGATCTCCCCCACCGATCCCGTGGCCGTCATGGGCATCCTCAAGTCGGCCGGCGCCCCGAAAAACCTCGAGGTGGTCATCATGGGAGAATCCCTGTTCAACGACGGCGTCGGCGTCGTCCTCTTTTCGATCCTCGCGGGAATGCTCGTCGGCGGCGCCGCCCCGAACCTGGCCGACGGTGCGGTCCTCCTCGCCCAGGAGGCCGGCGGCGGGATCCTCTTCGGCATGGCCCTGGGGGGTCTCACCTATCTGATGCTCAAAAGCATCGACAGCTACCAGGTCGAGGTGCTGATCACCCTTGCCGCGGTCATGGGCGGATACGCGCTGGCCAGCCGGCTCCATGTCTCCGGCCCCCTGGCCATGGTGATGACGGGGCTCTTCATCGGCAACCACGGCCGGCGGCTCGCCATGTCGGAGAAGACCCGCGACAACCTCGACACCTTCTGGGAGCTCATCGATGAAATCCTCAACACGGCGCTCTTCGTATTGATCGGGCTGGAGGTGATCCTCATCCCCTTCTCGGCAAACCTCCTGATCGGGGCCCAGATCGTCATCATATTGACGCTCCTGGCCCGGGTGGTCACCGTCGGATTGCCCACGGGCATTTTCCGCGAAGCCTTCCGACTGCCCTGCGGCTCCTGGAAAGTGCTCACCTGGGGCGGCCTCCGGGGCGGC
The DNA here is from genome assembly GCA_913060435.1 of uncultured Desulfococcus sp. Taxonomy (GTDB): domain Bacteria; phylum Desulfobacterota; class Desulfobacteria; order Desulfobacterales; family Desulfococcaceae; genus Desulfococcus. The sequence continues at coordinate 2,278 of CAJXSB010000415.1, read as the reverse complement.
ATCTCGGTGGCCCTGGCCCTCTCCCTGCCGCCCGGACCGGAGCGCCACATACTGCTGGCCCTCACCTACCCCGTGGTGATCTTCTCGATCCTGGGCCAGGGGCTCACCATCGGGCCGGTCATCCGCAGGGCGGTCCTGCAACCGCTCGCATTGAAGAGCACCGCCGCCGGCAATGACGTCCAGGGAGAGGGATGAGCCACGCTCCGGCAATACCAGAAACGGGGCGTCAACTGGCTCTGTCTGCTCCACTACCGGCTCAGGAAGCATGGCAGGAGATAGGAAGGGTTCGATCCCAGGAGCCGCAGCGGGGGACGAGGGCAGCGCCGGGGCCGCCCCCCCTCCCCATTCATCATTCGTTGCGCAGGTAGGCCCCCCAGTAGCCGAGCCCCACAAAAACGACACCGCCGATGGTATTTCCGATGGTGACCGGAATCAGGTTGTTCACCAGGAAGGCGCCCCAGGTGAGGGTGCTCAGATCGAGGCCTTGGGGTGCGATGCCGGCCCAGTTCGAAAGAAAATGAGCGCCTGGTTCTCCATGAGGCGGACGCTCTTTTGGATGAGCCTGTTGAGATTGATGCGCTCGGGCCGGATCTCCGTCTGCCGGGAAAAATCGAGCAGGCTCTTGACGATCTTCCTCACCCGCTCCGTCTGTTCGGCGATGGTCTCCAGGTCCGAGCGCACCTCATCGGGCAGGTCTTTCCGCCGCAGGATCAAATGGGTAAAGGTGAGGACCGCCGTCAGGGGATTGTTGATTTCGTGGGCGACGCCTGCGGCCAGTTTTCCCACGCTGGCCTGCTTTTCCGATTGGAACAGGCAGATCTCGCTCTCGGCTCTCTGGCGTTCCTCCCTCTCTTTGAGCGCGCCGGTCATCTTCAGGAACTTCTTCTGCAGCTGGCCGATGTCGTCCCTGGATATCGGGCCGATATCCGGGGAGAAATTGCCGCTGGAAATTTCGGCGCTGGCGCGGATCAAATAGCTGACCGGCCGCCCGTTCCAGCAATGACCGATTCTCGGCCAGCAGTAGTTCCCGGTCCAGCACCATGGTGCCGGCGATGGCCTCGTAATCCTCGAGGACGCGGAGAACCAGGGGATTGGCGCTGGGTTGAAGCGCTTTTCCCGAATCCGCCGTCCCGGGGCGATATATGAGCCTGCCCTGCACGTCGGTGATGCCCAGGAAATCGAGCTCGAAATGTTCGGCCAGCTCTTTCACGGCCTTGGACACCACCTCGTTATCGCCGGAGAATACAGCATCTCCAAATTCCGGCGCCGACGCGGTGATTTCCAGCGCCAGCCGCACGACATCTACCCGCTCATCGTAAATGACCCGGGCGACGTTGAGATCCTGCCGGACCCGGTTGTTGGCCTCGTCCAGCACCGACTGGTAGAGCAGGTTGCCGCCCACCAGCAGAGAGATCAGGCCGATCAGCAAAGAGACGGCAATCAGGCTGGCGATCAGTTTGAAGCGTATCGAGTGGATCTTGGTCAGAAAAGAAGGCATGACAGTATGCAACCTATAAAAATAGCATCAATTCAAAGCTTACCGAATCACAGGAGGCACCAAGGGAAAACCGCAACTTTTTTGCAGATATTATTGACAAAATTTCTTAAGATTAGGTAATATTTCAGTTTTTGATTAAAAAAAAGCAAAAGTGGGCAACTATCATATTGCCCGACGATAATCCATATTTTTTTCTTCTGCGCCGGTTCCCGCCTGCCGGATGAATTCAACCCACTAAAACAGAAAAATGCTACCTTGAGAATCAGAGAAACAATCGTGGTCGAAGGCAGAGACGATGAAAGGGCCGTGAAGCAGGCGGTCGACGCCGAGGTGATCCTCACCAGCGGATACCGCATCGCCGAGGAGACCTTCCGAAGGATCGAATTCGCCCAGCAGCGGAACGGGGTCATCGTGCTGACCGACCCGGACCGCGCCGGAGAACAGATCCGGGAAAGAATCAATCGGCGGATCCCCGGCTGCAAGAACGCCTACCTGATCCGCGAGGACGCCACCAAAAAGAACGATATCGGCATCGAAAACGCCGGGCCACGGCCGATTCAGGCGGCCCTGGAGCAGGCCCGCTGCGTGGTCGAGGCCGGATCCGGCCATTTCACCCGCGGGGATCTCCTGGAACATCGGCTTGTCGGCGCCCGCGATGCTGCCCAGCGGCGGGCGGCCCTCGGCCGCATCCTCGGGATCGGATACGCCAACGGCAAACAGCTCCTGAAGCGACTCAATCACTATGCTGTCGACCGGGGGGAGTTCCAGGCGGCCGTCCGC
>CAJXSB010000414.1 GCA_913060435.1 uncultured Desulfococcus sp. | reverse complement strand
CGATCATGGTGTCCAGCGGTGCACGGCCGGTCGATTCGGGCGGGGTCCAGGTGGCCAGGCATCCGTTCGCGGCGACAAGCGCCTCCCGCCCCGCGACAGCATCCTGGATTATCTCCTTTCGCTCCGGATTTTTTCGAACATCCCCGTGGCCGCTCATAATTTCTTCGAGTTTTTTTCTATGCACCATCTCTCCCCGCCCTCGCTGATCAAATGTATTGTATTGGTTATTTTTTAAGAAGAAAGGTCATCCGCCTGGCAGCCGACCCGCTCCGGCGCAGGCATGTGGATGTCGATCCACTTCATGACTTTGTCGAATTCTTCGCGGACCTCCATCAGGGCCTTGCCCCGATGGCTGACGCGGTTTTTTTCCTCCCCGCTCAGCTGGGCGAACGTCTTGCCCAGGGGAGGGTAGTAGAAGACGGGATCGTACCCGAAGCCGTTCCTCCCCTCGGGCGCCTCCGTAATCAGGCCCTCGCATCGCCCCTCATAGGTCAGGGCCGGTCCTGCGGGCACCGCAATGGAGATCACGCACTCGAAAGCCGCCTGGCGGTTCGCGAGCCCTTTCATCTCCGACAGGAGTTTTTCGCACCGGTCTTCATCCGTGGCATCCGCCCCCCCGTACCGGGCCGAATGGACGCCGGGCCGGCCGTCCAGCGCCGCCACCACAAGCCCAGAATCATCCGCCAACGCGGGGAAACCCAGGACGCGGGCGGCAAAGCTTGCCTTCTTGTATGCATTGTCGTCGAATGTATCGCCGTCCTCTTCCACCTCGGGGATCGGTCCAAAATCATTCAGATTCTTGATCTCAATTGGAAAATCCTTCAGCAACGATCTGATTTCAGAGGTTTTCCCTTTGTTCCGGGTGGCAATGACGAGTATCCTCGGATGGGTCACTTCACTATTCCTCGTGCAAGCGGTATTTAAAAATGAATGACAGAATTCAGATTAACCGATTTTTATAGATCACGTGTCTGCATTTGTAAAGTTTTTTCAGCGGCCTGTTGGCGCGGAAAAATATCTTTACAGCAATAGGCGGCTGATATAGGTATGATAGATTGTTAGAATCTCTAATCCATACAACCCGAAGGAATGTAAAGATGCACAGATTGTTAACCGACGAACCGGGCCAAAAAATGCTGCTTCTGGGCAATGACGCCATCGCCCGGGGCGCCCTTGAAGCCGGCCTGGCCTTTGCCAGCACCTATCCGGGAACGCCCTCATCGGAAATCTCCGCCAACCTGTTTCAGGTTTCCAGGGAAACCGATCTTTACTTTGAATACAGCACCAACGAGAAGGTCGCCCTCGAAGTGGCCGCCGCCGCGGCCAACGCCAATGTACGTGCCATGTGCATGATGAAGCACGTCGGCCTCAACGTCGCCTCGGACGTACTGATGACCCTCGCCTACATCGGCGTCAACGCCGGGATGGTCATCGTCGTCGCAGACGATCCATTCATGTTTTCCAGCCAGAACGAGCAGGATACCCGCTACTATGCCAAGCTGTCGGGCCTTCCCATGGTCGAGCCCTCCTCGGTGGCGGAGGCCAAGGAGATGGTTCCTTATGCATTTGACCTCTCCGAGAGGCTGGGCGAGCCCGTGATCTTTCGAACCACCACCCGGATCAACCACTCCAACGGCATCGTCACCCTGGGCAGCATTCCGCCCCGTTCTCCCAAGGGCGACTTCGCCAAGGATCCGTTCCGGTACGTCTGCGTGCCCGCTGTATCGCGACGGCTCCATGTCCGGCTGCTCGACAACCTGAAACGGGCCCAGGGCATTGCCGACGAATCGCCCCTCAACACCGTTGAAGGCGGCGGTGCGTGGGGCATTGTCTGCAACGGTGTCAGCTACAATTATGTCGCCGACGCGGTAAAGGCCCTGAAGATCGAAGACCGGACAAAACGCCTTCGCCTCGGCTTCTCCCACCCCATGCCCGAGGCCCTGATCAAGGAATTCCTCCAGGGGTGCGAGAAGGTCTTGGTGGTGGAGGAGGGCGAGCCCTACATGGAGGAGGGGGTTAAGGCCTTTGCGCAGGAGGCGGGGTTGAGCCTGCCCATCCGGGGCAAGGGGGAGGATCTTTTTTCCCGCCTTTATGAATTCGATCCGGCCATGGTCCGCAAGGGGATCGCGGACTTTTTCGGCATTCCCTGCGAATCCCCTGCGCCGCCGGACCTCTCGGATCTCCCCGAGATTCCCCAGCGGCCGCCGACGCTGTGCGCGGGATGCTCCCACCGGGCCACCTTCTACGCGGTCAAAAAAGCAGCGGAGGGACTCGATGCCATCTATCCTTCGGATATCGGCTGCTACACCCTGGGGTTCCTGCCGCCCCTCTCCATGGCCGACTTCGTCGTCTGCATGGGGGCGTCGGTGGGGACGTCCTGCGGCTTCTCCCAGGTGACGGATAAAAAGGTGATCTCCTTCATCGGTGATTCGACCTTTTTCCATTCCGGCATTCCCGGGCTGGTCAACGCCGTCTTCAACAACCACAACTTCACCCTCGTCATCCTCGACAACGGCACCACGGCCATGACCGGACACCAGCCCAATCCCGGCGTGGATATGGAAAAACTGCATCTCTCGGGCTATGGACGCGTCTCCATCGAAGCAGTCGTCAAATCGCTGGGCGTCGAGCACGTCACGGTGATCAAGCCCTTCAAGGTCAAGAAAAGCATCGAGGCCATCCGATCGGCCATCGAATACGACGGCGTCTCGGTGATCATCTCCCAGGAGATGTGCTCCCTTTATGCCAAGGGGCTCAAGGAGCTGAAGGACCGCGTCTTCACCATCAGCGACAAGTGCAAGAATCACCGGAACTGCATCGATGACCTGGCATGCCCGGCCTTCTACATCCAGAACGACCGGGTGAAAATCGATCCGGACCTCTGCTGGGGCTGTGCTGTTTGTGCCCAGATATGCCCGGAAAATGCCATTCTTCCGCTCAAGAAAAAAGGGCCCGGCGAACAAGCATGATCCGCAAACAGCATCCTGAGATGCACGCATAAGGAATCAAGACATATGGATATCACACGATTGATTATAGTTGCTGTGGGAGGACAGGGGAACCTGCTCGCCTCCCGGGTGATCGGGGAAGCCGCCCTGCTGTCGGACGTTCCGGTGAGAATGAGCGAAATTCATGGAATGGCCCAGCGCGGGGGCGTCGTCGAATCCGCCATCGTTCTGGGCGACGCCAAGAGCACCATCATCTCGGATGGCGAAGCCGATCTGCTGGTCGGCTTCGAACCTGCGGAAACGCTCCGTGCGCTGGGAAAATGCAACCAGGGGACGACAGTCATCACCAACCTGTCGCCGCTCTCGCCCTTCACCGTCACCACCGGACAGGCGACCTACCCCAATCTGCAGGAAATACAGAACCTGATCCAGGCCAAAACCGCGCGGCTGATCGCCTTTGACGCCACCGCCCTGGCCAAGCAGGCCGGCAATGTCATGGCCGTAAACATGGTACTGCTCGGGGCCATGGCCCGGACCGGCATCCTGCCCATCTCCGCCGACAGCCTTCGGGAGGCCGTCCGCACCAAAACCAAGAAGGCGTTTGTCGAGACCAACCTCAAGGCCTTCGAACTCGGCTTTGCGGCCGTGGAATAACCCTAAAGGAGATCCCCGTCGGGCGGTTTCGTCCGGCGGCGGCCCCAGGAGCTATTCCATCGCATGAACAAATCTCGAAAGTTGCGTCACCCATAAAAAAAGCCCGCTTCTTTCGAAACGGGCTTTTTTTGTGTAACGGCGGCGTCCTACTCTCCCACACAGCCTCCCATG
>CAJXSB010000413.1 GCA_913060435.1 uncultured Desulfococcus sp. | reverse complement strand
CTTTTTGCATCCAAATCAGCAATGAAGAGAGAATGGGCGGGATTTCATAAATATGAATACAGGCAACACGCTTCAACGTCGAAAAGTATGTGCGGTAGAGGAATTCCCCGAGAATATGCAAATCTTCAAGCGATTTCGTACGGTTCGCCCGCCTCTAGCCACAACGGGCATAAGGACGCTTGTCGCAGGCCTGATCTTTGTCTGCTGGCTGTTCGCGCCAACATTGTCGGCCGCTGACCAGCCCGTCAACCCCCTCAGGCTGTTTGACACGTCGAGCCCCCGGGCGACGCTGCGTTCGTTTCTTGGCCAGTCGCGGCTGCTTGAGAAATCCTACCGCAGCTACCGGCGCAGCCAGACCGCTGCGAACTACCGTGCCGTCCAGTCCGCGACGATACCGATGCGGCGCCTTTTCGACCTGCGCGAGGTGCCTCCAGCCAACCGTCTGGAGGTGGGCGGGGCGTCGTTCGCCTACCTGCACGACATCCTCTTTCGGCTGCCGGCCATCGACTTCGAGACCGTGCCGGGAACCCCCGGCCAGCAGTCCGAAGCGCTGCCGGATCGCTGGATCTACCCGGAATCCGATATCCGCATCGTTCGGATTAGCGAAGGCCCACGCCAGGGAGACTTTCTATTCTCTGCCGATACCGTGGCACAGCTGCCTGAATTCCATCAACGTATTGTGGGTTTTCCGGTGGTCCGTCCCACCGAGTTCCAGAACTGGCGAGAAGAGATCATTCGCCTCACCGGCCCTTTGTTTCCTTTCGGCCTGGTCGACAGGATGCCGGAAATGCTCCAGCAGCCGGTCTTCGGCACGCCAGCATGGAAGATCGCCTTCACGATCCTTCCGGTCCTGCTGGTGGCGGGCCTGATGGGGCTCTGGGTTTGGGGCAGCCGCCGCTGGTGTCAAGAGGACAAGGCGCTCCGCGATCTGGCTGTCCGCCTTTCCCGGCCGTTGCTGCTCGCTGGGTTGACCTACCTCATGCATCGCTTCGTAATTCTTTCGCAGCTCAATCTGGCTGGCAGTTTTGCCGCGTTAGAGAATATCATCTTCTCGGTCATCCTGTTCACATCTTTTGCCTGGGCCGCCAGGCTTTCAATTTTGCTTCTTGTTGAACTGGTGATCCGTTCGCCGAGCATTCCCGAGGAGAGCTACGACGCGCACTTGCTGCGGCTGCTGGCCCGCGTGCTCAGTTTCCTTTCGATCGCTGCGATTGTCGTCTTCGGCGCAAACGAAATTGGTGTTCCCGCGATGGGACTGGTGGCCGGCCTCGGTGTCGGCGGCGTTGCCTTCGCCCTGGCTGCGCAGTCGACGGTGGAGAACCTGTTCGGGGGTATGAGCATCTTCGCTGATCGGCCGTTCCGGATCGGCGATACTATCATCTACGGCGGTGAGATCGGCCAGGTTGAGGCCATCGGTCCGCGATCGACCCGCATCCGGGGGCTCGACAACACCCTGACCACCGTTCCCAACGGCGACCTCGCCAAGATGCACGTGACCAACTTCTCTCAGCGCGATAAAAGCTTCTTTCACCACGTCCTCGGGCTGCGCTACGAGACCACCCCGGGACAGTTCGAGTGGCTGTTGGAAGAGATCCGCCTGAAGCTGGAGGCGCATCCGCAGGTAGAGAAGGCCCCCGGCATGCCAAGGGTCCGGCTGATCGGCTTCGGCGACTCGTCGATCGAAATCGACGTCCGGGCCTATTTCCTGACCGCCGACTACTCTGAGTTCCTGCGCCTGCAGGAGGAGATGCTGTTCGAACTGATGAAGCTTGTGGAAGAGGCCGGCAGCGGATTTGCCTTCCCGAGCACTACCGCCTACCTCGGTCGTGACACCGGACTCGACGCCGAAAAGGCGCGGCGCGCCGAAACGCTCGCGGGTCTCCGGACGACCACGACACCGCAAGACGTCGGCGACACGGAATATACGGACATCCCGGACACATCCGAGGACGGTGACGAGAACCAGCGCTAAAGCGCAGCCCTCCGGAATGTGAAAAACATACTGTCATTCATTTTGCTTACATTATTTTGGTCAGACAAATATGATAGATAAATCGCTTACGCCTTTCTTAACCAGACAGCTGCAGCTACGTTATATTTTTCTGGTGCTGGTAGAAAGCTTGCAAGAATGAGGCGTTGAAAGGGGGATGTCAATGAAAAACCGCATTTTTAGATACAATTCATCGTTTATTCATCGATTGTCTTTACACCCAACTCAGGAAATTGTACTCGCCAACCTCCCTGTTGTCGATATTCTCAAATGCTGCTTTCTGCTCGTGTTCACGATTTCGCTGATCATCGGATGTGCAAGCCTCCCTAAAGACTATCCACGAACGCCCTCGAAGGCCTTTCAAGATCATGCCGACACCGTGATCGGTAAGCAAATGGACGAATTGGCGGCGGCGCACCCGGATGAATCGGGCTTTGCCATCGTCCGTTACCCCCGTCCGGCTTTCACCTCCCGCATCATGTTTACCGATCTGGCGGAAAAGAGCCTGGACATGCAATATTACATTTGGGAGGCGGACGCCACTGGCCGGATTCTGGCCCAGCGTCTGGTGCGCGCGGCCGACCGGGGAGTCAAAGTACGTATCCTGGTGGATGACATAAACCTGAGCGATCGTGACGCGATCGTTGCGTCCATGGATGCCCACCCGAACGTCGAAATCCGCATATTCAATCCGTTCGCCCAACGTAGCGCCCGCATCTTCGGATTTCTCACCGACATGAACCGCGTGAATCACCGCATGCACAACAAGGTTATGGTCATGGATAATACCTTGGCTATCGTCGGCGGCCGCAACATCGGCAATATTTATTTCGGCGTCAACACGGTGGCCAACTTCCGGGATCTTGACATTGTCGCCGCGGGTCCGGTGGTGCGCGAAATCTCCAGCGTGTTCGACATTTTCTGGAACGGTGACTGGTCGGTTCCGATCGCAGCCCTGGTGGATCGACCGTATACCGAAAAAGACATGCGGGAGACGATGTCGAGAATGGAGCAAAAGATTGTCGAGAGCAACTATCCCCATCCGTTGGATCAGGATGTCGCCAATCTGAAGTCCGAGTTGGCCTCTATCTCTGAAAACCTCATCTGGGCACCGGGCAGGATCATCTGGGATGACCCTGCCGCCATCTATGATGAAAACGCGGGCGGAAATGTTGGCAAAGCATTTTATAAAAAAATTGAGACCTTGCGCAAAGAGTTGCTGGCTGAGTCAGCCTATTTCGTGGTTCGTGAACGAGGCGTTGAAGCCATCGGAAAACTCCAAGAGCGCGGGGTAAGGGTCCGCATGCTGACCAATTCGCTGGCCACCAACGATGTTCTTGCCGCCCATGCCGGTTATTCGAAGTATCGCGCCGAAATGATCCAAAATGGCTTGAAGCTTTACGAACTGCGGCCTGATGCCGGATTAGTCCAAAGGACCGTCAAGCAATCGATTATTTCAAGCAAATCCAAGGCCGCTTTGCACACCAAGGCCATGGTATTTGATCGCGAGTCAGTATTTATTGGCAGCTTCAACCTGGATCCCCGCTCGGCGGAAATTAACACCGAAGCGGGCTTGTATGTGGAGAGCCCGAAGTTGGCCGGACAGGTGAAGGAGTACCTGGACGAGGGGGTTAGACCGGAAAACAGCTACCAGGTGTTGCTGAATGAAAACGGTGATCTGGTATGGATCACCGAGACAGCTGGCAAAGAGGTGCGCTACAGCACGGATCCTGAAAGTTCGTTCTGGCCGCGCTTCAAATCCGGTTTGATCAGGATGCTGCCTGT
>CAJXSB010000412.1 GCA_913060435.1 uncultured Desulfococcus sp. | reverse complement strand
GAGCGGCATGATCTGGTCGCTGACAAAAAAATAGAAGATAAAGATGAGGACCAGGGGCGGCATGTTGCGGATCAGCTCGACATAGGTGCGCCCCACCAGCCGGTTGAAGAGCCGCCGGGTGGTTCGCATGATGCCCATGATCCACCCCAGTGCCGCGGCCAGAAGGGTCGACCAGACGCTGAGGCGCAGCGTGGTGAAGAGCCCTTCGAGGAGCAGGTTGGCGGTCCAGCCCCCGTCGGCGTCCCTTCGAAAAAGGTAGGTCGGGATGATCTGCCAGTTCCAGTTGTAATTGAGCTTGATGGTCAGCCGCCATGCGATATATCCCGCAAGAAGCGCAATCAGGAGAATGACGAGGATGTCGAGGGGGCTGATTTTGGTCGGCTTTTTCCGCAAGGGGATGCTGCTTCCGTTTTGAATGGTGGGAGGATGGGGATGGGGCGTCGATCGCCCCATCCCCTTGCAACTGCTGCATGGAAATGCCGCCGCCCCGATGTGGCGGGGCGGCGGCCGGTTCTCTACTGGACCTGGTCCGCCCAGTCCCGCGTATCGAACCAGTACTGGTGCTTCTCCGTCAGCCAGCCTTCATTCCTGACGTGGGTGATCCAGCTGTTGAAGAAGGTGAGGGTGTCGAAGTCGCCCTTGCGCAGGGCAAAGCCGATGGGCTCTTTGGTGAAGGTGCCTTCCATGGGCAGGAACAGGGTTTCCGGGTAGGCGATCGTTTCGTAGGCCGGCCGCGGGGCGGAGCCGACCACCGCGTGGACATTGCCGTTGCGGAGCTCCTGATAGGCCTGGGCCTCGTCGTCGAAGAGGCGCAGGGTGGCGTTGGGCATGTATTTCTTCGCGGCCATGACGGCGGTGGTCCCCAGCTTGCAGGCCACCTGGACCTCGGGCTTGTTGAAGTCCTCGAGGGCGTCGAAGCCTGCGGCCTTCTCCTTATGGGCGACGATGGCCATGCCCGAGTAGTCGTAGGGGATGGTGAAGTTGACCTTGAGCGCCCGCTTGGGCCGGATGCCCATGCCGCCGATGATCACGTCGAACTTCCCGGTCAGCAGCGCGGGGATGATGCCGGACCATTTGGTGGGGACGAATTCCACCTTGACCCCCATGTCTTCGGCCAGCCGGTTGGCCACATCGATCTCAAATCCGATGAATTTGCCGTTCTTGTCCTTCATGGCCCAGGGCTCGAAGGTGTCCATGCCGACGCGGAGGACGCCCCGCTTCAGGACCTGCTCCAGGGTGCTCTCCTGGATCAACTGCTGCTGGACCTTCCCCGCGGCGGCGATGCCCGACAGGCCTGCCGCCAGTACCAGGATCATCATGACCTGCAGAAACAATCTCGTTTTTTTCATCTGGTCTCCTTTCGATTCAAAGTCTCCCCCGATGGGGGTGCCCCGCTCGGCGCCGATGCTTCTATGGACCGCCGGGCCTGCGGGGTGGGTTGGCAAAAACCGATGCGCCGGACAATGTGCCCCCGGCGTCCGGGTATGGGGAATCACGCCACCCTCGCCATGGCTCAGGTGATCACCTTGAGGCGGTGCTCCATGATGTTGACGATCACGGAGAGCGTGATGGTCACCGCCAGGTACATGGCCGCCACCGTGAACCAGAGCTCGAAGGTGAGGAACGTTTCGGAGATGATGGCCTGCGCCTGCATGGTCAGGTCGTAGATGGCGATGGTGCTGACCAGGGCCGAGTCTTTGATCAGGGAGATGGCCTGGCTCGTCAGCGGCGGCAGGATGCGCCGAATCGCCTGGGGCAGAATGATGGTCCGGTAGGCCTGGACGGTGTTCAGCCCGAGGCTGTAGGCGGCCTCCCATTGCCCCCGCTGAATCGAGATGATGCCCGCCCGGAAGATCTCCGAAGCATAGGCTCCCTCGAAGAGGCTCAACGCCAGGACTGCCGAGGGGAAGCGCTCCAGCCCGAGGACCGGCCCCACAACGAAATAGATGAAAAAGAGCTGTATCAGGAGGGGCGTGTTCCGGCTCGTCTCCAGGTAGAATCGGGCCAGGGTCTGGGCGACAAAGGCATTGGATAGACGGAAAAGAGCGGTGATGAGCCCGATAACAAAGGCGAGCACCAGGCTGATGGCGGAGATATGGAAGGTCACCATGAGCCCCTCGAGCAGGGGGCCGGCCCGGAAGCCCCCGTCATCCAGGGTGAAGAGATACCGGGGCACCTGGTACCACTGCCAGTTGTAGCCCAGGGTCTCAGAGCTTTCGGCAAAGAACCAGACCACGAGGCCGACCAGCACCGTGAACTGGAAGATATCGAATACGGGGGAGCGGATGACGCTGCGCCAGTCTTTTTTTGGGGCGGAACGAACGGGTGCCGGTCTCATGTCTGCCCAGATCCCAACTGCCAAAGGTTAACGGGCCGGCGTGATTCGCCGGACGCATCACTCCGGCGAGGGGCTGGGCCGCATATCAGCCCTCATCTCTGTCTGCCATGCTGCGCCGCCGCCGCGTCACAAGCCCATATGTTTCGATGATTGCGGGGCGCTGGTGAAGCGGAATTCGGCGCTGTTCGGGGGTCTCCGGGCGTCACGGGGCGGCCGAATTTCGTCGGGCATCTCGGCCGATAGAGGGGCCGGCGCTTCCGCGGCGCCTCCTCCTTGCACATCCGCAAAAATCCGGAAAGAGCATATATCATCCCCAGAATCCCAGGGCTTGTCAAGATTTTTTTCATAACGGTTTCGGCCGACGCCGAATGCTTCCGGGCGGGAATTCAGGGGGGCGGCATCAGCCGTTTCGGACCATCGGGTGGCGGCGGCGCTCCGCTGCCAGCGTTTTGAGGACCTCCCTCGGACCGATGAAGACGACGCGGCCCAGGGCTTTGGCGGGGATCTCCCGTCGGGCGGCCCGATGCAGATCGGTGCGGCCCATGACCCAGTTGAAAAGATGCGGCACGCCGTCCAGCAGAACGAAGCCTTTGGCGCGAATGAGGCCGTCGGGAAGGGCGTTGACAAAGGTGTGGAGCGCCGCCGCCGTCGTCTCGTCAATGCGGTAGACGGCGGAGGCCAGTGGATCGGGGGGCAGCATGGCCCGGAACGGATCCTTCAGGAGTGCATCGATGGCCGCCTCGACATCCATTTCGTCAGGCGGCACGGGCGCAGATGGCCCCGTGCACTCTCTTCTGCCGCCGGGTGCGGTGAACCGTTCGAGGGGGATCGCGCCGAAGGCGGCTTCGAAAAAGACCGGGGAGGGGTGGTGGCGGCCGACGATGCCGCGGATGCGGCGGATCTCGTCCGGTTCGGCCAGGTCGGTTTTGTTGATGATGAAACAGGTGGCGGCGGCCATCTGCTTTTCCACGGAGGCGAAGGCCTCGTAGACGGCGGTGAAATTGGCGGCGTCGATCAGGCAAATCTGCTCCCGGAGACGGAACCGGTTCTGAAAGACCGGAAGCCCCAGGTCCCGCTTCATGTCCCCGGGGTCCGCCGCCCCCGTCGCCTCGATGACAAGGAGATCGGGCCGGATTTCCCTTGCGATGCTGGCAAGCCCTCGGATGAAGTCGGTTTTGACGCAGGCGCAGAAGATCGACCCCCGGCTGATTTCGAGGATGTCCAGGTCTTCGCCCGCCACCAGAAGTCCGTCGACGCCGATGTCTCCGAACTCGTTCATGAGGATCATGAGCTTCCGGTCTTGGGGAAAGGCGGCAATTAGCCGGTTCAGGAAGGTCGTCTTCCCGCTGCCCAGAAAACCGGTGATGAGAAAAACCTCGATAACAGCTGCCATGGCGCGGACATCCTGTCGTTGATGGGTTGCCGATAGCGGCGGGGGGGG
>CAJXSB010000411.1 GCA_913060435.1 uncultured Desulfococcus sp. | reverse complement strand
ACTGGAGCCGGGTGCCGCCGCTACGTATGCCGGCGGCACCCGATGATGACGCTACACCGTGTTGAACCGGATGCTAATTTTGGGCTTCCTGCCGCAGTTTTTCAAGGTTATCCTTGCCGACAACGGATTCGTATTTCTTCCAGCACTCCAGGCAGCTTGACTTCCAGGCCTCCAGATCCTCCGGCGCCGGGACCTTTACGGTCCAGCCCGCCTCGATCAGCTTGGCCTGGTTGTCCATCTCCTCTTTTTCCACCAGTTCGAGATGCTTTGCGATAACCTTGTCGACCTCTTCGGTGATAATGGCCTGGTAGGCTTCCGGAAGCTTTTCCCATTTCTTCAGATTGTAGGTGACATGCCAGGTTTCCGGGCTGTCATAGGTGACGATCATCACCTTGGCCACATCCCGGAACAGGTCATACATGTAGACGGCGCCGCTGCCCACCCATCCGTCGACAAGGCCGGTGGCCACTGCGGTGGGGGCCTCCGCCCAGGGGATGGTGACCGGCGAGAATCCCATCTTCTCGACAAAGCATTTATAGGTATCGATGGGTGGCACCCGGATCTTCAGGCCCTTGGCCTCTTCGGCGTTGGTGACGACCTTCTCCTGCATGCCCAGGCTGGCCAGGTTGTTGAGCCAGGGGCCCAGATAGTGGAGGCCTTTTTCCTGGGCCCACTTCTCGCCCAGTTCGGTGACGATCCCGCCCTTGCTGAAGACCTTGCGGACCTGGTCCCAGTTGGAGACCATGAACGGCAGGGTAAAGAAATTCCAGCGGGCGTCCAGACCGGTGTCGAAGGCGTTGAACTGCATATCCACGGCACCCCGTTTGGTCATGCGCTCCAGTTCGGTCCAGTCGCCGATCTCGGGGCCGAAAATTTTGAAGGTGATCTTCCCTTCCGTCCGCTTGGTGACGTTTTCGGCAAATTCTTCGATGAGTTTGTGGGTCAGGCTCGTCTTGGGCATCATGGCCTGGGACACCTTGATGTTTACCTCCGGCAGCTCCTCCGCACAGACAGCACCGGTGAAACCCGTCAGCCCTGCAAACGCGATGATGCAGATCGTCGCAACAATGTGACACAGCCTTTTTTTCATGTCGTCTCCTCCTTGATTTGGGTTTGTGGGTTGCTATTGCTTATGAATGCCGACCGACGAGAAGATCTGGACGGGGCATCTTTTCCTCGGCGGGAAATCTTCCATCAGTTGTTCTGTTTGCGTTTCATTCCTGCCTTCATTTTATCGGCATAGCGCCGGATGTGGTGCTGCGTATAGAAAACGGCCCGCTCCGTATCACCGGTGGCCAGTGCGTCGATGATCTGCGTCCAATCGTTCAGGGCCTTCTCCACCTCGGCATCTTTGCCGTCAATATACGGCGCCGCGTAGCTGAATATGTTTTCGTGAAGCGGCGCCAGAACGGTTTCGTACATCATGCTTCCGGAAATGCGGATCAATTCCTTGCGCAGGCGAACCTCCACCTCGAGGAAGGAATGCCACCCCTTTGCGCCCTTTGACGCCTCCTCCTGGAGGGGTGGAATGTACTTTTTTAACCGATCGATATCGGCTGGCGCCACGCGTTTTGCCACCAGCCGGATGAGCCCCGACTCGACCACCTGCCGAAACTCCGCCAGGTCATCCAGCGGAATTTTTTTCCGCCGGATCAGCTGGGCCAGCCCATCGGTCAGGACGTCGGTGTTGGCCTCCCTGACGAAAACCCCGCCTTTGACCCCCACCCGACTCTCGACCAGGCCTTTCTGCTGCAGGATGCGAAGGGCCTCCCGCAGGGTTCCCCGGCTCGCACCCAGCCGTGCTGCCAGTTCACTGGTCGGGGGCAGTTTCTCGCCCGGCCCGAAATGCGCCGAAACGATGGCGTTCTCCAACTGCTCCACCAGATTCTCCACCAGGCTGACGGGCTTCTGCTTTTTAAGCATCTCGTTATAAGCTTTTGTTAAAGCAATGAAAAATAAAAAGTTAAATTGTTAAATGTTTTGATCAATACTGTTTTCCATGGGGATTGTCAAGCGCCACGTTTGCATTCGGGCCAAAAGGCAACTAAGATAGCGGTATCTTTATTTCCCGCGATTTTCAAGTCGGCGGAAATTTTCTTCTGAACAGCATGCCCGTTTTTCGCTATGGGAGGATCGGAAAAGGAGTATGGCATGAATCGAAAGAGAATAGCGCAAAGATTTTGCGGCCGGGATTTCACCGCCAAGGAGGTGGCCCTGATCCAGGAGGTCGTCGATACCTGCGGCGGCATCAGCCGAAGTGAGCTGGCGCATACCGTGTGCGAACTGCTGGACTGGAAGCGTCCCAGCGGCGGGCTCAAGGCCCGGGAGTGCAAGGACCTTCTGGAGATTCTGGAGGAGAAGGGCGCCCTGAAGCTTCCGGAGAAGCGAAGCGGCGGGAACAAGGTTCCCCAGAAAATCATCGCCGCGACTCCCGCCGATACGCCCTACAGCACCCTTACCGGCAGCGTAGAGGAGATCTCACCGCTTCTGGTGGAGCGGGTGAAGACCCGGGAGCAGCGGGACCTCTTCAAGACGCTTCTCGCCCAGTACCACTACCTGGGATACGCCATGCCCTTCGGGGCGCGGATCCAGTATCTGGTATACGCTGGAAAGCCCCGCCGCGAGGTGGTCGGGTGCGTCCAGTTTTCGAGTCCCGCCTGGCGGATGAAGGACCGGGACCAGTGGATCGGCTGGGACGATGCCAGACGGGCCGAAGCGCTGCAGCACATCGTGAACAACAGCCGGTTCCTGGTGCTGGCGGAGATCCGTAACCTGGCGAGCGCGGTCCTCGCCGCCGTCCTCCGACGGCTGAGGGCCGACTGGATGCGGCAGTACAAGGTCGAGCCGCTGCTGGTGGAGACCCTGGTGGACCGGAACCGGTTTCACGGGGGGTGCTACCGGGCGTCCAACTGGATCGAACTGGGGGAGACCACCGGACGCGGGCGCATGGACAAGGCCAACCGGCGCCGCAGGAACCGCGTGAAAACCATACTGGTCTACCCCCTGGTCAAGAATGCGCTCCCCCGGCTCCGGGGGGATGTTTAACAGGACTGCAAGGGAGGACCATATGAAAGCAATCATTGCAAAAAAAGGCAGTGAAGCCCAAGATGATGCTGCCTTTATTCTGGCGGAGCAGCCGATACCCGAACCCGGAGCACAGGACCTCCGGATTCGGGTCATTGCCATCGGGATGAATCCCGTAGACAACAGCATCAAGGGCGAAAACAGTTGAATGGTGCAAGAATCTAAACGCTGATACGGTCCTGAACCACCGAAACAGCCTTTTTGAGGAGCTGAAGACTGCCGGAACCGATTCCTTTGACGCCATCTTTTGTACCATGCAAATGGAAAGACATTGGAACGCGATGGCTGAATGCATCCGCCCTCAAGGTCGTATCGTGCTGATCGACGACCCGGTCAACGCATTGGACATCACCGTGTTTAAATTTAAGAGCGTCACCATTTCCTGGGAGTTTATGTACACCAGATCAATGTTTGAGACGGATGATATGTCCGAGCAGGGCAAACTGCTGTCGATTGTTGCCGGAATGCTGGATGAAGGCAGACTTGTTACAGCCCGACAGAAGACCCTTGCCGGCCTGACACCTGAAAATATCCAGGCAATGCATATGGAACAATCGATCCAGGGGCTTACCTGGCTGGAATCGTAACAACCGGCGCAGCCTGCGTCGAAACACTCTCTGTGAGCGAGAACAGCAGCATCAATGCCGAAAGCATGAGCTTGGATTGCTGGTCTCGGTCGTCGATCCAGAACGACTGGCCACGGTATCGAACGGCAAGGAAGGC
>CAJXSB010000410.1 GCA_913060435.1 uncultured Desulfococcus sp. | reverse complement strand
GAGCATCTTCTCGCCGGCGCCCTCCATCGATGCCGCAGCAGCGCCGGAAGCCATGGAAACAGCGGCCCCGGAACGGCCTGCCGTCCTCGCGGTTCCCTCCGGCCGGGTGCGCACCGGCCCCTCGCTCGACAGTGCCCTCGCCTTCGGCCTGACCCGCAGCGACCGCTTCACAGTGCTGGCCGAACAGGGGGACTGGTACCGCATCCGGGCCCCAAACGGTAAAACGGGGTGGATCTACCACACACTGGTGGAGGTTTCCCCTCCGGTCCCCAAGGCGAAACCCACAGCATCCGGGAAGGCTGCTGCGGCGCCCGAAGCAATGCCGTCCGCGATGGAAGCCGCAACACCTGAAGGCGAAACCGCAGAGGACGCTGCGGCCGGGCGGAGCGAGGAAGCCGCCGCCGATGTGGAAGAAACCGGTGAAGCCGCAGCCACAGCGGCGGCAGCGCCGGCGGGGGAGGCGGCCCCGGACGAGAGCACCGACGCACCGGAAGGGCGCGCAGATGGGTTCGAGGCTGTCGTAAAGGTTCGATCCGGTCGGGTCAGAAAGGCGCCCTCAACATCGTCCCCCATGATGTTCGGGATCACCCGGGGCACCCGGGTTCGGGTCATCGGGGTCGAGGGGAGCTGGTATCACATCGAGGCCCCCGACGGCAGGACGGGATGGTCCCACCAGTCCCTGTTCGACAAAACGCCGGATTCGACGGTGCAGCCGCGCGCTGCAGGGCAGTCATCACCGTCGACGTCGTCCCGGAAAATTTTCCAGGAAACATCGACGGACCAACCAACGCAGGTTCACGCCACCGCACCCGCCGTGGGTGGTCCCGGACCCGGACCGGCAACCAGGGAGATCCGTGCCATCCGTTTTGAAGCCACGCCCGAGGGATATGAAACGCTCTCGGTCGAGCTGGACGCCTTCCATCCGCCCAGGACCTATACTGTCGACGACGAAACCATGCCCATGGTGGTCTGCGAGTTCACCGGCACCCGCCTTTCTCCGAACATCAGTCAGGACGTGCCTGCCCAGGGAAAACTGGTGAAGGCGGTGTCGATCCGCCGGCCGGCGGGGGGGGACCCTGTCGTCCGTGTGGAGGCGACCCTCGACCCCCGCTACAAATACAGCGTCGACCAGATCTTCTACAAAAAAAACAACCGCTACGTCATGATCTTCAAACGATAATCAGCCGTTCCAGGCGGGTGTGGAGGCGGGCCCCGGCCGCGACGGCAGCCGCCCCCTGCCGTGCCCGGTCACGGGAGCCCGACCTTCCAGTTCCACCATCCCGGTCGATCCTTCATCCGGACCTGTGGCGGCACCGGCTCGTCCATGGTCACAAAGAGCCGGTAGCCGGCCTGGATCAGCGCCTCCTTCTCCGGCGCGAGATTGAGACGCCAGTTGGGGTAGACCCAAGTATTTTCGCCATAGCGCTCGATCCAGGCCGCCTCCCCCCTGGGACTCAGGATCGCCTTGCCGGGGGAGACCGACGGCGGCATGACCCTCGAGATGCAGAGCGGCCAGTTTCCACTGAGTACAATTCCCAGGGGAAGGCAGCTCCTTCGGGCAAGGCCGGCATAGTCTTCCGCACTGAGCTCCGGACTGGCGATGCACCCATGAAAACCGAGGGTTTTGGCGGCGTGGATTGCCATGGGATTGGCGAGGTTGCAGAAGGGACCGGCCCACAGCTTGACGGCTTTGATATCCCTGAACAATCCCATCTGCCACGGGGCGTTGAGGACGAACACCCGCCCCCTTCGCCGCCGGACCGAGGCGATCATGCCCGCCCATCGCTCCGCCTCGTCCGGCCATATCACCGGCGGGAGCCACCACCAGATGCTCGGGAAGCGCTGTTTCGGTGTCGCCTTCAGCGCTTCCGCCGAAAGCCACAACCCAGCCTCCCCCTTCGCACGCCTGGGCGGCAGGCGTCGCCCGACCGGCAGGTCGAGTTGGGGCGGCAATGACTTGAGGGCGCGGCCCGGAATGCGGACCCGCCCCGCAGCCGGCGGGAGCGACGGTGCTTCGATCCCCGCCAGGGACGCCTCCAGGGACGCAATCATCTCCGCAAGGGCCTTCTCCCGACGATCCGTGAGAAACACCGGTGTCCCCTTGGGGGGGATCCGCCGCCCCTTCCGCCGAATAAAGAGGCGTCCTTTTTTCGGCACGGATTTGCCAACCCGGACGATGGTGTGCCAGGGGTCGTCCTCGTACCCGACCCGCAGCACATCGCCCGCCAGGAGCGCCTCCCGGGAATCTAGGTAGGTGCCGTCGGACGCACCCTTGACCCGGCCGATCAGATAGCCGGAGCCGGTCTGGGTTTCGGTACTGACGGGATTCTGGGGCCGCTGGGGGAGAAAATTATAGTGGGTCCCTGTCCGGCCGAGGGACCATTCGAGCAGCGCCAGGGCGTCCTTCCGCTGGGCGGCGTCACCGGCGTGGTCCCGGAGCTTCTGGTACGCCTTGACGGTGTAATAGACATAGTGGGGCCCTTTCTTCCGCCCTTCGATCTTCCAGACCGAAACCTTTGGAATGGTCCGGAGGACCTTGGCGAGAACGTCAATGCTGAGATCCTGGCACGAGAAAAAACGCCCGGCCCGCCCCTGCTGGGTATACCGCCGCCGGCACGGCTGGACGCACCGGCCGCGGAGGCCGCTCTTCCCGCCCATGTAGCTGCTCCAGTAGCAGCGCCCCGACACGGCATAGCAGAGGGCCCCGTGGACAAAGGCCTCCAGATCGAGCCCGTCGGGGCAGGCCTCGGCCATCTGCCGGATCTCGTCAATGCTCAGCTCCCTCGGGAGGACGACCCGGCGGATGCCCATACTGTCGGCGCTGCGGATGAAGCCCAGGGCCTCCGGAAAGGTGACGTTGGCCAGGGTGGAGAGATGCAGCTCGCCGCCGAACCCCGCACGGCGGGCCATGGCCGCCACGGCGAGGTCCTGGAGGATAATGCCGTCCGGACGGACCTGGCGGTTGAGGCAGTCGATGACCGCCCCGCAGGCATCCAGCTCGTCCGGTTTGATCAGGGTGTTGAGGGTGATGTATACCTTCGTTCCCCGGTCGTGGGCAAGGCGGGTCAGGGCCGCCATCTCCTCCAGGGAAAAATTCTTGGCGGCCATTCGGGCGGAGAAATCCTTCAGTCCGCAGTAGACGGCATCGGCGCCGGCGGCCAGGGCCGCCAGGAACGCAGCCCGGTTTCCCGCCGGCGCCAGAATGGCCGGCGGAGGGGCCAGCGATCCAGTTTCGGTATCGTGGTTCATGCAACCATCCCTTTTCGATAATAGATCCGCCCGGCTTGGATGCTGCCGGTGCAGAAGGAACCAACAGGGCTAATGTATCTGCATCTTTGCCCGAAATCAAGCAGTCGGCCCAGCCCGGCACCTCCCCGCATCGATCCGTGGAACATCTAGGCCGCCGCTCGGGATGCACCTCTTTCCAGTGCGACCTTCACCGGCACCCCTTTGGTGATGCTGTCGAAAACGGGGGAGAACGACGGCCCCAGCGCCACGATTTTCTCGAGTTCCTCCTCCGGGACATCTGCGTCGATCTTGAAGAACATCCGGATCTCCTCGTAGCCTCTCCGCACATCGTCGCGGATGCCCAGGAACCCCTGAAGATCGATATCCCCCTCCAGCCGCGATTCGACAGACTTGAGAGCGATGCCCTTGGCTGCGGCATGGTAGACGATGGAAGTCGTCACGCAGGCCGCCAGGGCGGTCAGAAGATACTCCACCGGATTGGGCCCCTTGTCCTCTCCCAACAGGAGAGGCGGTTCATCGGCATCCAGCTCGAAATACGTTTCATGGGGATGTTCCTGCT
>CAJXSB010000409.1 GCA_913060435.1 uncultured Desulfococcus sp. | reverse complement strand
CGCCGTTGATTCATGGCGGTCCATGACCGATTCGATCACCTCGGAAATGGCGGTAAACGGAATTTTGTCGTCAAGGAACGCCGCCACCGCCGCTTCATTGGCCGCGTTCAGCACCGCCGGCAAGGTCCCGCCGGCCTCGCAGGCGCGGAACGCCAGGGCAAGGCACGGGAATTTCACGAGGTCGGGCGCCTCGAAGGTGAGCGAACCCAGGGCGGCGAAATCGGGCGCCGGCTGCCGGATGGGGAGCCGCTCGGGGCAGGACATGGCATAGGCGATGGCCCCCTTCATGTCCGGGACCCCGAGCTGGGCGATGACCGATCCGTCCCGGTAGGCCACCATGGAGTGGACGATGCTTTCGGGGTGGACCACCACCTGGATCTGCTTTTCCGATACCCCGAAGAGCCACCTGGCCTCGATGACCTCCAGCCCCTTGTTCATGAGCGTCGCCGAATCGATGGTAATCTTCCGGCCCATCTCCCAGTTGGGATGCTTCAGGGCCGACGCCGGGGTGATCCCGGTGAACGCCTCCGGCGGCGTCCGCCGGAACGGGCCGCCGGACGCGGTGAGCAGGATCTTTTCCAGGTCCTCCCGCCGCTGCCCCTGGAGGGACTGGAAGATGGCGCTGTGCTCGCTGTCGATGGGGAAAATCGTCACGCCGTTTTCGGCGGCGCTGGCCATGACGAGCTCTCCGGCCATGACCAGGGTCTCCTTGTTGGCCAGGGCGATCTCCTTCCGGGCCGATATGCCCGCCAGGGTCGGGCCCAGGCCTGCGGCGCCCATCATGGCGGCGACGACCATGTCGGTCTCGGCGTGCTCGGCCGCCGCCCGGTATCCCGCCTCCCCCCAGAGGATCTCCACGCGAAGGCCTGCCGGCAGCATGCGCTGGAGTCGGCCGGCCGCCTCGGCATCCAAGACCACCGCCATCGCCGGGCGGAAGCGTTCAATCTGGCGGGAGAGGCGCTCCACGCTGGTGCGTGCCGTGAGGGCAACGACCTGGAAGCGCTCCGGAAACATCTCGACGATTTTCAGGACATTCCGGCCAATGGAACCGGTGGACCCCAGTATGGAAAGTCGTTTCATCACCTTTTCTCCGCCGTCTGTCGCATAGAGACCCGTTTCCTCCGTCAAATCCATAAAATAAATTTCTTGAAAAAATATGCAACCGGCAGGGCGAAAAGAAGGGCGTCGATGCGGTCCAGGAGGCCGCCGTGCCCCGGAAGGATGACGCCGGAGTCCTTGACACCGGCGGCGCGCTTGAATTCCGATTCATAGAGATCCCCGATCTGGCCGACAATGCTCAGAACCAGGAAGAAGAGGATGCTCTCCCCCCAGAGAAGCCTGGGAAAAAAGATCAGCTTGGCCAGGGACCCCACGGCCACGCTGCCGATAAGCCCCCCGACGGAACCCTCCACGGTCTTTCCCGGGCTGACCGACGGGCACAGCTTGTGGCGGCCCAGAGTTGTCCCGGTATACAGCGCGCCGATGTCGCCCGCGAAAACCACCGCCAGAACGAGCAGCGCCCACCGCATGCCGTCGGCGCCGTCCCGGATGAGAACGCCGAAGGCCAGCATCAGGGGGATGTAGATCAGCGCCTGGCCCGCCCGAACCACGTCATCGATGATCCGCGGGTCCGACTTGAATCGCGTCAGCGAAAAGAGCGCGCAGACAATCAGGTGCAATACCAGGAGGCTCACCACCAGGTCCATCGAGAAGCGGTGCGCCGTCCAGACCATGGCCGGGGCGGTGAGCAGCGTGAGAAGCGGAATCACGCCGAAGCGGCGTCGGGGCGGATCCTTTTCCGCTTCTCCCGCCACATCTCCTGCGGCCTCCGGTTTGCCTGCGGCGGCAAGGATCTTGAAGTATTCCCAGAGAGCGACGACGCTTGCGGCGGCGACAAATCCGGCAAAGGCTCGCCCCCCGGCATAAATCAGATAGAGTAGAAACGGCAGGGCGCAGAGCCCGGTGATCCATCGTTTTGCGTGCATTGGCTGCTCCGGCGGTTCGGGCGTTAGGGTTTCCGGGGGTTCGTCATTGGTGATGCGTGCGCTGTGGCTGCATGGGCCACCGCTTCCAGGGGCATTGCTGCAGAACGCACACCGTGAAGCGCAGCGTGGCCTGGACGGAAGGGCATGGGAATGCCGGGTTCAGTTCACCCGGCCGAAGCGGCGGTCCCGGCGCTGGTAGGCCTTCAGGATCCCCATCAGCTCCGCCGCACTGAAATCGGGCCAGAGGGTCGGGGGGAAAAACAGCTCTGCATAAGCGATCTGCCACAGCAGGAAATTGCTGATCCGCATCTCTCCGCTGGTTCGAATCAGGATATCCGGGTCCGGCATGCCCCGGGTGTAGAGGCGTTCCTCGACGGCCGCATCGGTGACGGCATCCGGCGAGAGGCGCCCGGCCGCAGCCGCTTCGGCGATCTGCCTGGCCATGCGCGTGATCTCTTCGCGGGCGCCGTAGCTCAGGGCGAGGTTGAGCGTCATGCCGTCATTGCCGCAGGTCCGGTCCTTGACGAGGTTCACGGCCTCCCGCACCTCCCGTGGAAGCATCTCGTCCTGTCCGATGGTGTTGAAACGGATATTGGTCCGGATCATCTCCGCCTCTTCCGAGGCGAGAAACCGCCGGAGCAGGTGCATCAACGCGCCGACCTCGGCCTTGGGCCGCCCCCAGTTCTCGGTGGAGAAGGCGAACAGGGTCAGGACCGATATGCCGAGGCGTCGGCAGGTCCGAACCACTTCCCGCACGACATCCGCACCCTGTTCGTGGCCCCGGACCCGGTTGAGCATGCGCTTTTTGGCCCAACGGCCGTTGCCGTCCATGATGATGGCGACATGCCGCGGCATTTTTTCGGGATCGAGTCCGTGCTCGACCGCGAAGGCATCAGAACTCAAGGATCTCCTTCTCTTTGTCCTTGTAGATATCGTCCACCATCTTTACGTACTCATCGGTGATTTTCTGGATCTGGTCCTGGGCCTTGAAGGCATCGTCCTCGGAGACGTCTCCGTCCTTCTTGAAGCCCTTGATCAGCTCGTTGGCGTCCCGGCGGATATTCCGGATGGCCACCTTATAATCCTCGCAGGTCTTGTTGACGACCTTCACCAGCTCCTTCCGGCGCTGTTCGGTCAGCGGCGGGATGGCGATCCGGATCATTTTGCCGTCGCTGGAGGGGGTCAGACCCAGGTCGGACTTCATGATGGCCTTCTCGATCTCCTTGATGGCCGAGACATCCCACGGCTGGATGGTGATCAGCCGGCTCTCGGGCACCTGCAGGGACGCCATCTGCGCCAGCGGCGTGAGGGTGCCGTAGTAGTCCGCCTTGATGCCGTCGATAAGCGACAGGGACGCACGTCCGGTGCGCACCCTCTTGAGGTCTTTGTGGAGCGCATCGATGGATTTCTGCATCCGCTCCCGTGTCTCCTGATAGGTTGACTCAAGCATAGCATTTCTCCCGGTATGGTTGGGGCCGATCCAGCTTCGAAGCGTTTTCAGGCGCCTCCTCCGGAGCCCTCCGTTTCCATATCAGCATGGCGGCGCCCATGCCGCAGCACCGCCCGTTATTGGACACTGGGTAAGGCCGCGGGGTGCACCACCGCGCCCTGGACATCGGCCGCGTTGTCGATCCGTGACCCGACCGCCTCTCCGAAGACCACGCGCTGCATGCTCCCCGCATCGCTCAGGTTGAAGACGACCAGGGGAAGATCGTTGTCCATGGCAAGCGAGATGGCCGTCATGTCCATCACTTTCAGCTGCCGCTCCAGAACGGCCATATAGCTGATCTTCTTGATGAAGGATGCATCCTTGTTGAGCGCGGGGTCCGAATCGTAG
>CAJXSB010000408.1 GCA_913060435.1 uncultured Desulfococcus sp. | reverse complement strand
AAGAAGGGATCGAAGATCTTCACCAGGTTGGCCCTGGGGATGCCCGGCCCGTTGTCCTTCACCTCGATCACCGCCATGTCGTCCTCGCATCCGGTCATGATGACGATTTTCCCGCCGGTGGCCCTGAGGGCGTCCAGGGCGTTGTTGATGAGGTTGAAGAGCACCTGCTGCAGCTCGGTCTGGGACGCGTGGACATAGGGCATGTCCTGCGCGTATTTGGCCACGATGCGGACGTTGGCGTACTTGGCCTGGTGGGAGAAGAGTCCGATCACCTCCTCCACCATGTCATTGATCTTGATGAGCTGCCGCTGGGACTCGGAGCGCCTGGCGAAGCTGAGCAGCTTGTGGGTAATGTCCCGGCACCGGAGCCCCTGCTTTTTGATCTGGCCCAGGGAGGTGCGGAACTCCTCGAGGTTTTCGCTTTCCGCGAACTCCTCCTCGTTCAGGAGGTCGCTGATCCAGCCGGCCTCCTCCACCATGATGGCCACAGGGTTGTTGATTTCGTGGGCGATGCCCGCGGCCATCTCCCCTAGTGACGCCAGGCGGTTGCTCTCGATCACCTGCTGGTTCATCATCTCCTTTTCCTGGTTGGCCTCCGCGATGCGGCCCACCATCCGGTGGGAGACGATCACCGCCATGGTGATGATGGCGATGGCCCCCAAGACGAAGACGGCCAGTGCGATCCACCAGGTGCGCTGGATCTCGGCGAAGGCATCGTCCACGTCCTGCTGGTAGATGAGGGCCCAGTTGCCGTTGTTGAGCAGACCCGTGGCGTAGAGGAATTCCGATTGGTTGGCGTCGGCGTCCAGCACGCTGATCTGGACCTCTCCCCTCGCTCCGATGGCCTGTTCAAAAAGATTGCGGTAGAGCTCGGAGTCGTTTTCGACGTCCAACGACGTCTCGGTCTGGAGCTCATTGTTGCGGTTGATGATGAAGGCGGAGCCGGTCTCCCCCAGCCGGATGCTCTGCACCACCCGGTTGAACGCCTGGAAGTCGACCGTGGCGCGGAGGATGAAGTGGTTGCCGTTCCATTCGCTCCTGGAGGCGACGATGAAATGCGGAAAGCCCCGGAGGCCCATGAAGACGTCGCTGATGAAAAACTGCTTCTTCATGGCCTCCCGGAACCACTCCGCCGAGGCGTAGTTGGCGTTTTCGAGGCGGAACGGCCCCGCGTAGGCCACCTGCTGCCCGGTGTGGTCCACGACGCCCAGGTCCGAGAAGACCAGGCCGTAATCCTTTCGCAGGTTTTCCAGGTGCTTCTGCAGCAGCATGTCGTCGTTCAGCTCCGGGTAGGTGTAGCTGTCGGTGAGAAAGTCGATGTTGTTCTGGCGCTCGGTCAGAAAAATATCGATGTCCTGCCGGTGGCGGTTGACCAGGCTTTCGACGTGGGCGCAGACCTTTTCACTGTAGGAGGTCTGGAAATGATAGAGGATGATGCCGCTGACGAAGATCAGGGGCATGAAAGACACCACGGCCACCGTGATGAGCATGTTTCTCGTGAGTGATTTGTAGTAGTTCCGGTCTTCCGGGACGTTCGTTTCCATGGGCCTTCCATTTGGGCTGATGGTATTGGAAAATCATTTCTGGAATGACGGAGATTTACTTCAGCAAGTTGCGGGCCAAAGGTTTCAAATCATGCCAAAATATTTTATAAACAAATAAAAAACAATAGGTTGGAATGGCGTTAAATGTGCGGATGAGCGGTTCCGGATGCCATGCCCGGTGGCCGGCCAGGCCTTGAAAACGTGGAAGTTGACGATGGTAGGCGAAGTTCCAACAATTTAATATTACTATATAATAAAATATTTGTCGAAGGGCTGCTCTCCCGTCAGAGATGGCCGTGCGGAGGGAGCGGTGTGGGGTGGAGAAAAATGCCCCGCCGGGGCGTTTCTCCCCGGGGAACTATTCCTCCGGCGGATTTTCCAGCCGGCCGGCGCGCTTCAGCTTCAGGCGGAGGGTTTTCCGGTCGATGCCCAGGATCTCGGCGGCCCGGGTCTTGTTGCCGTCCACCTCGGCCAGGACGTTGTCGATGTGCTCGGCCTCCACCTCGGCCAGAGGGCGGGCCCGCCAGGTTTTCGCCGGAATCTGTCCCCGCAGGGCCGGCGGCAGGTCCGCCACGTCGATGCGGCCGCTGTCCACCACCACCATCAGTCTCTGGACGAGGTTTTCCAGCTCCCTGACGTTCCCGGGCCAGCTGTGGCTCCGGATGGCCATGAGGGCGCTGTCGGTGAACTCGGGGATCTCCCGGTGCATCTCCTTCGAGAACTTCGCCAGGAAATGGTTCATGAGGATCATGACGTCGTCCGACCGTTCCCGCAGGGGCGGCACGGGAATGTCGATGACGTCGATGCGGTAGAAGAGGTCCTCCCGGAAAAGCCCCTTGGAGACCAGCGAACGGAGGTCCTTGTGGGTGGCGGCGATGACCCGGGTGTCCACCTTGCGCAGGTGGCTGGATCCCACCATGTGGATCTCCTTGTTCTGGAGCACCCTGAGGAGCTTCCCTTGCAGGTTGGGGCTGGCGTCGCCGATCTCATCCAGAAAAATGGTCCCGCCGTCGGCGATCTGGAAAAAACCGGTCCGGGATTCCTTGGCGCCGGTGAACGCACCCTTGACGTGGCCGAACAGCTCGCTCTCGATGAGGGTGTCGGGGATGGCGGTGCAGTTCACCGAGACGAAGGGCGCCGAGGCCCGGTCCCCGCCGTAGTGGATGGCGCGGGGCACCAGCTCCTTTCCGGTGCCGCTCTCTCCGGAGATCAGGACGTTGACGAGGGTGGACGCGGCCTTGTCGATGAGAGCGTATACGGCGCGCATGGCGGGCGATTCGCCGATGATGCCGAAAGTGGGCGACGGTGCGGCCGCCGCGTGGGCGCTTCTGCGGAGGGCCAGCTTTTCCCGGATCCGCTCGATGGCGGCGAGCAGTTCGGCATTGGTGAAGGGCTTCGTGAGATAATCCTCGGCCCCGTCCTTGACGGACTGCACCGCCCCCTCGATGCAGGGGTAGGCGGTCATGATCATGATCTCCGTGTCCGGGGCGTTCTGCCGGATGTAACGCACCAGGTCGAGGCCGCTCGCCCGGGGCATTTTCATGTCGGTGATCACCAGGTCCACGGGGTGGAACTCCAGGATGCCGATGGCTTCGGCTACCCCGGGGGCGACCCGGGCGGCGTATCCGGCGGCGTTGAGCTGCCGCTGCAGGATTTCGAGGGTTTCGGTGCTGTCGTCGACGATCAGGATGCGCAGCTTTTCACGCATCTTTTTATCGGGCATGTCGGTCCTCGCTTTTCTTCAGGGGAAAGGTGATGCAGAAGGTGCTCCCGGCGCCCTCAGCGCTCGAGACGCGGATGCTCGCACCGTGGGCCTCGACAATGCCCTCCACCACGGACAGCCCCAGGCCGGTGCCCTGGTCGACGTCTTTGGTGGTGAAAAAGGGGATGAAGATCTGGTCCAGGGTTTCCGGATCCATGCCGGTCCCGGTGTCTTCGACGGAGAGGGTGATCCGATCGGCGCTGCGGCGGGTGCGGATGGTCAGGGTGCCGCCGCCGGGCATGGCCTGAACCGCGTTCATGATGAGGTTCATCAGCACCTGGCGCAGCAGGAACGGGTCGGCCGTGATCGCATCCAGGCCCGCTTCCGTGTCCTGTACGATCTCGACGCCGTGTTTATTGCAGAGGTGCGCTACGAAATAGAGGTTCTCCTGGATGAGGAGGTTCAGGTCGACATCCCGCTCCTGGGGGGGCACCTGCCGGCTGTAAAGCATCAGCTTCTTGACGACCTCGCGGGCGTGGAGGGTCGCCTGGATGATCTTTTCGATGTCCCTGGCCGCTTGCGCCGGC
>CAJXSB010000407.1 GCA_913060435.1 uncultured Desulfococcus sp. | reverse complement strand
GGCGGCTCCCGCCGGCGGAAGATCCACCCCGCCGACATAGAGAAGATCGTGGCCAAGATCGCCAAGATCCCGACCCAGAGCGTCTCGGTCACGGACAAGAGCCGACTCGAGAATCTCGGGAAGAACCTGAAGCGTGTCGTGTTCGGCCAGGACGACGCCATCCAGTCGCTGACCACCGCCATCAAGCGGTCCCGGGCCGGGCTGGGCACCCCCGACCACCCCGTGGGCTCGTTCCTTTTCACCGGGCCGACCGGCGTCGGCAAGACCGAGGTGGCGCGCCAGGTCTCCTCGAACCTGGGGGTGAAGTTTCTGCGGTTCGACATGAGCGAGTACATGGAGAAGCATGCCGTCGCCCGCCTCATCGGCGCGCCTCCCGGCTACATCGGTTTTGATCAGGGCGGCCTCCTGACCGACGGGGTCCGGAAGCACCCCCACAGCGTGCTGCTCTTTGACGAGATCGAAAAGGCCCACCCGGATCTCTACAACATCCTGCTGCAGGTGCTCGACTACGCGACCCTCACCGATAACAACGGCAAAAAAGCCGATTTCCGGAATGTCATCATCATCATGACCTCCAATGCGGGAGCCCGGGAGATGAGCGCCCAGACCATCGGATTCGGCGACACCACCCGGGACGTTAAGCGCAAGGGCGAGAAGGCCATCGAAAAATTCTTCAGTCCGGAGTTCCGGAATCGGCTCGACGGCATTATCACCTTCAACTCCCTGGATGTGGGTATCATGGAGAAAATCGTCGACAAGTTCATCCGTGAATTGAATCTCCAGCTCTCCCCCAAGAAGGTGACCCTCTCCATTACCGACGAGGTGCGGACCTGGCTGGCGAAAAAAGGGCATGACCCCCGATACGGCGCCAGGCCCCTGGGCCGCGTCATTCAGACGGAGATCAAGGACCGCCTGACGGATGAGATCCTTTTCGGTGCCCTGGAAAAAGGCGGCACGACGCTGGTCCGGCTCGACGGCGACACCCTCGACTTCGTTTTCAACGGCGATGTCGATATCCGGCAGAAGGGCGAATGACAGGTTGACGGAGCATGCCGGTATTCGAGCTGTCTGAAAAGCTGGGCTTCCCACCGCCGCACCTGGCCGAGCGGGAAGGGCTTCTGGCGGTGGGGGGGGACCTGAGCCTCCCCCGGCTGATCCTGGCCTACAAAAAGGGGATCTTTCCCTGGTACTCCGAATACGACCCCATCATCTGGTGGTCTCCGGATCCGAGGCTGGTCCTCTACCCCCGCGACCTGAAGGTCTCGAAAAGCCTGAAAAAGATCCTCAGGCAGGGCCGTTTCCAGGTGACGCTGGATCTGGCCTTTGATGCGGTCATCCAGGAGTGCGCCGCGGTGCGGACCGAGGCCGGTCAGGGGACGTGGCTCGTGGCGGAGATGATCGAAGCGTACCGGCTCCTCCACCAGGCGGGATATGCCCACTCTGTGGAGGCCTGGTTCGAGGGGCGCCTGGCCGGCGGTCTCTATGGGGTTTCCCTTGGCCGATGCTTTTTCGGTGAATCGATGTTTACCCGCGTCAGCAACGCCTCGAAGGTTGCCTTTGCAACCCTGGTCCGGCAGCTGGAGGCGTGGCGTTTCGACCTGATCGACTGCCAGGTCAAGACCGACCACCTGATCCGGCTGGGGGCTCTGGAGATCCCGAGACGGGAGTTTCTGAGGCAGCTCGAGAAATCCCTCGAGTCGAGGACCCGCCGGGGCATCTGGCGCTTCGACGGCCAGGAAAAGGCCTTTGCACTGGAATCGGCGCGGCAGCCGTTAAATTGACCGCCCCTGGTACCGGGCGTTTCGAGAGAGGATGCAACAACATTGGGCCGACAGAAAAAGGGTGACACCGGTAGGTTGGAAGCGACAGGGCGGCCGATGAAAAGAGGTATGGATCGGGATCGGCCCTGGGTCCGGCGCTTGGGGGTGATACTGCTGGGGCTTGCATGCTGGGCGGTTTTGCTTTCGTGCGGCGATGAGACGCAGCCGCCGTCGTCCACTGACATTCCGGAAAGCTTCACGTTCTTCGATATCGGGGCCAACACCCGGCTTACCGACCGTCTGCGATCGACCCTTCGGGACAAGCTCGGGCGCGACAGCATCTCGGGGCGAAACGTCCTGAATCTGGCCATCAACTATAATGGGTTCCTGGAAGCCCACTTTCCCGCCATTGCATCGTTGAACCGACGGCTCAACGGCAGTGCCAACATCCGGGTCGAACATGACACGGTGACCCTCATGTACCGGCACATGAAGCGGCAAAACACGCCTTTCGACTTTGTGGAGCTGATTTTTGACGGCCAGACCCGGAAGCCGCTGGTCATCCGGATCCGATCCGATCGGGAAGAGGGGGATATCCTCGAAACCCTCCAACGCCGCTACCAGTCGCCCCGCTCCATCACCTGGGGGGACGGCGGCTCGCATGCCTATTATTGGGAGAAGAACGGCGACCTGCTCATTTTGTCGGTCACGCCGAATCCTGTAGGGCGTCCGGTCTACCATATCAGCATGTACTACCTCAACAGCATCCGGGCGCTGATCCAGCGGGAGAAAGAAGCGGGGATGGAAGAGCGCCAGGAGGAAGAGAGCGCGGTCAAGGACGCCTTTTCCCGGTCCGGTCCCCGGCCTGCGGGCCCTTGTTTTGCCGGGCCGACGGCGCATCGGGCATGACTTCCGCCCCCCGCCTGCGGGGTGCATGACATGGATCTCCGCCTCCCGGTGCTGGGCCTTCTGGCCGCCCAGGCGATCGCCACCATCCATGTCCGGCTTGCCGGGGCCGACCATCTCCGGAGGCTTGCCGGCATCGTCGAGGCCGGCTATCTTGCGGTGCCCGGGCCGGCTGCGAAAGGAACGCTGGACACCTGGCAGGCGGCCTTCTGTGGCGGGCTCTTTTTTACGCTCACCATCGGAGCCGGGCTCACCCTGCTTGCCCTGCTCGCCGTGCGGCTGCAGCGCTCCCGCACCCCCGGGGGAATGCGGTTGCATCCTGCTACGGTGGCTTCCTGGATTGTATTGATCGGCCTCATGAACATCAACGGCCTCTCGACGGCGGCCACCGCCTATGCCGTCCTGGTCCCGGGGGCGGTTTTTATCGGCGCCGCCTGGTGGCCGGATGCGGCGCCGCCCTGGTCGCGGCGAACCGCCGCCGTGCACCTGATCGCCCTTCTCCTCCTGGCCGGCATCGGCGCCCGCCACTTCCGCACCACGCTTTTCTCGAACATCCGGGACAGCTTGCTCCTTTCCAGCACGGTCGGCGTCAGCATCAACAATTTCTATTACCGCTATACCCTCCATGCGGCTCAGGTCTTCAAGTCCCTGGATCAGATGTTGATCCGGACCTGCCGCATCGTGGGAGAGAACGCCCATGCCGCCGGAGCGGATCCGTTGGCCGATCGGTTGGTCCGGCACGACTGGCTGGCTGTCGGCGCCGGGCTCCCCACGGACATGGTGATTGAACGAAACGGTACGTCGCTTCGGCTGCTCCACCAGGGACGGGAGATTCTAACGGTGCCCGAGGAGAGATTCGCAGCCCGGCCCGGCGCTTCATTGAAGGCCTTTGCCGCAGGGGTCGACCGCGGCGCGGGGCTTCGCGGGTTCGCGTTCGTCTCCCTCATGGCGGTGGTCCTGCTGGGGGGGTACGGTGCGCTCTACCTGCCTGCGCGATGGGCGGCCGGCCGGTTTATTCCGGCGCCGGGGGCCCAGGCCACGGCCGCACTGGCGGCTGCGGCTGCCGGCGTCGCCCTCTTGGTGTTCGCCCCGTGGGAGGCCCGCCTCCCGCCCAGCGGGGCCGGGGGGGATCAGATGCTGAAAGCGATGCTGGAGTCCGAAGACGCCC
>CAJXSB010000406.1 GCA_913060435.1 uncultured Desulfococcus sp. | reverse complement strand
ATATCAAGTTGTTATGCTGAGCCAGCCGGCGCTCCCCTAAATCCGTTACAATCAGCAAATATCTGCAGGTCATGATTTATCCGCATCCTGTAGATGAGAAGCTTACCATCATTCAGTGCGGCTATTTCGGTCCGTGATGCAAAAGGATCATGATGATCCTCCAAAAGACGAGGTGACCACCACCGGGCCCGGCATCCTCTGGGGATCGGCCTGGGGCGGCATCTCGGCTGAAAGCGTTTTTTTCTGTGCGCGCCCCTTGAACGAGCCTTCCAGGCCTCTTCGAAAACGAGATATGCTACAGTATCCAGAGGGCGCCGTCGCTTGCCGGTCGTGCCGTTTTGCTCGCTTTGTAAATCATGATTGCAAGTGAGATTTTGGGCATTCCCGTTGGGGCAACGCCAGGAACTTTCATTTGAAATCCACCATTGCTGCATCGTTTCCACGAAGCTCCACCTGGTGTCGCCATTTTTTTTGCCAATCCACCCACAGATGAATACGTTTATCCATACGTATCATGCCCGGCGGTTCACCGCCGCTTTCCTCATGACATAAAAATAAAACGGGAGTGAATCCGCCCCGATCCGGAATAGAGATATTTTGAGCGGAAGCCAGGGAATTAACAGTCGTCCTTTGTTTGGAAAAATAGCAGGCAGCCCCTCCGTAGGCCGGGATATCTGCTGCGGTGCATCGGTCTTGAAGGGGACTCAATAAATGGGCTCAATCCTGGAGATCGATTTTAAAGGGTGGCGCATAAAGCCGGACATTTCTCGGTTCTGGTTCCCACGGGCGGTCGCATTGGGGCATGAGCGATAATCCAAAATATGAGGAGGTCCCTCATGAAATTGCTTGTTTATCTGATTCAGGCGGATAGCGCATATAGCAAAAAACGGAGTATACAGTCCGGAAAAGATGAGCTGGAAAAGCACATCACAAAATGCAGCGGCTATCTGAAGACCTACCAGAAGGAGTTGAAAAACAATGGCCCGCTCCAGGCCGTTATCGTGGCGCCCGAGTATTTTTTCAGCGGTTTCAACCCAAAGGGGGAGCGGGAGGGCATCAGCATGAGCGAGCGGGATCAGCTCCATGTGGATCTGATTCAGATCAGCCGGCAGAACCAGGGTTTGATGATCATCCCCGGCTCCATTTTCTACCGGGATTCGATCAGCGATATGAACAGGAAACGGGATATATTTGAAAAGACAGTGGTCAGTGAAATCAGCACGAAGATCCATGGATCAGATCCACGGCTGTTTGACTACGATCCCAGCAAGCCCCATCGAGAGATCATCGGTGAGCTGGGAGGCCTCGACAAGGACGCTGTCATCGATCCGTGCTTCAATGAGTGCCTGCTGCTCTTGAATGGCAAGCATAAACTTTACGGAAAGAAAACAGGATATAACGAAACCAGGGGCAAGGATGTCAGCCAGACGTTCTTTGTGCCCCATGTCGGGAAGAGCACCTATACCTTTGAAGGATATACGTTCGGCATGGAGATCTGCTTCGACCATAACAACGGAACATTGAAGCGCCTTCTCGGCCCTGGCGGCGATGTGGATTTCCATGTGGTGGTTTCGGACTGGGTCAACACCAATAATGCCAATATGCGGATAGTAAAAGGGGGCTATTTTCTGCATGCATCCACCAATAAAAAGATGACGAAGGTCTATACCAAAGAGGACAGCGGCAGTATTACGATGGTAAAAAGCAAAAAGAAAGACAGCAGCCATAAAATTTTCATCATTGATGTCGCGGATAAGATGTCCGGCCAGGAGCTTCCTGAAACGGGGGCGCCCGGACTCGGGATCGGCGCCTTTGATGTCGGCAGCGCCAGGGCAGGCTTGAAAAAAGTCAAGTGAAAATAGGCAGAAACAGCCTTTGGGTGGGGTGCCCAGCGCACCCGGAGAACCATGAAAGAAATCCACGAAGTATACGTTCAAACACATTTTTCCGCGGCCCACTGCCTGGAGGGCTATCCCGGGGACTGCGCGCGGCTCCATGGGCACAACTGGATCATCGAGGTCTATGTCCGTTGCGAGCGCCTCAACGAGATCGGCATCGGGGTCGACTTCCGGGAGATCAAGGATTCGGTCCGGGAGGTCCTCCAGGGGCTCGACCATTTCAACCTCAACGAGCTGCCGGCCTTTCGGTCGGTCAACCCCACATCGGAGAACATCGCCCGGTTCCTCTACAAGGAGCTGGGCCGGATCCTCAACCGTGAGGGCGTCCGGGTCTCGAAGGTCAAGGTCTCCGAGACCCCCGGGGCCGGGGCGTTTTACTGGGAGGAGGCGGATTGAGCCTCCTGGTCAACGAGATATTCTACAGCATCCAGGGGGAGTCCTCCTTTGCCGGGCGGCCGTGCGTCTTTGTCCGCCTTGCGGGGTGCAACCTGCGGTGCACGTACTGCGACACCCGGTATGCCTATGCGGAAGGTACGGAGCTCGATGTCCCGGCGGTCATCGCGCGGGTTTCGGCCTATGGGTGTCCGCTGGTCGAGGTGACCGGGGGGGAGCCGCTGATCCAGGAGGATGCGCCCCTCCTGGTGCGGGGGCTTCTCGACCGGGGCTTTACGGTGTTGATGGAGACCAACGGGAGCCGGGACATCCGCCGGGTCGACGACCGGTGCGTGCGGATCGTCGACGTCAAGTGCCCCGGCAGCGGCGAGCACGAGCAGAACGACCTTGCCAACCTCGATCGCCTCTCGGCGCGGGACGAGGTCAAGTTCGTCATCGGCGATCGCGGCGACTACGAGTTTGCCCGGACAATCGCCAGGAGGCTTGGCGGCCGGCCCAACCCGGTCCATTTCTCACCGGTCTTCGGCCGGCTGGAGCCCGCACACCTGGCAGCCTGGATCCTAACGGACCGGCTTGCGGTCCGGCTCCAGCTCCAGCTGCACAAAATCATCTGGGACCCCGACCAGCGGGGCGTATGAAAGGGATACGATATGGCGACAGCAGCCCCCAGGGCCGTGGTGCTCTCCAGCGGCGGCCTCGACTCGACCACGGTCATGGCCATCGCACGATCGGAGGGATATGAGATCTACAGCCTCAGCTTCCGTTATGGGCAGCGCCACGCTGTCGAGCTGGCGGCTGCCCGCCGGGTGGCGGAGGCCATGGGCGTCTGCGAGCACCTGGTCATCGACGTGGACATGAAGCTGATCGGCGGGTCGGCCCTGACCGACGACATCCCGGTGCCCAAGGACCGCAGCGATGGTGAGATGGACGGCGGGATCCCGGTCACTTATGTGCCGGCCCGGAACACCATCTTCCTCTCCTATGCCCTGGGCTGGGCCGAGGTGGTCGGTGCGTCCGACATCTTCATCGGCGTCAACGCCGTCGACTACAGCGGCTATCCGGACTGCCGCCCCGAGTTCATCGCCGCCTTCGAGACCCTGGCCAATCTCGCCACCAAGGCCGGCGTGGAGGGGCGGAAGATCCGCATCCAGGCCCCGCTGATCGATCTCTCCAAGGCCGAAATCATCCAGCGGGGGGCGGCCCTGGGGGTCGATTACGGCATTACTCTGAGCTGCTACGATCCGTCTCCCCAAGGCCATGCCTGCGGACATTGCGACAGCTGCCTGCTGCGGAAAAAGGGGTTTTTGGAGGCCGGCGTCGAGGACCCGACAGCCTACATGGATCCATCGTGACGGCCGGCAGGATGGGGGACAAGGAGGGCTGTATTCACATGCGATTCTCAAAACGGTATCCACGGCTTACCTGTTTCGCTGTTTTTGCGGCCGCTCTTCTTAGCTTCCTTTTTTTTACCCCCAAAATATGGAGTGCCTCCCCGCCGCCCCACCCATTGGCGCAGCAGAGCATCGCTTCGGACAATATCGTTTCTTCTCGGTC
>CAJXSB010000405.1 GCA_913060435.1 uncultured Desulfococcus sp. | reverse complement strand
CTCCTTGAAAACCAGGAGATCGACCGCGAGAAGCTGGGCCGGATCATTTTCCATGACGCCGGCCAGAAGGCGGCGCTGAACCGAATCGTGCATCCGCATGTCTTCAATGCCATCCAAACGCGGATGGATGCGATTCAGGCCGATGATCCGGAAGCCGTCGTCATCCAGGATATCCCCCTGCTGTTCGAATCGGGAGTGCACCGGCGGCTGCCCTGCGTCATCGTGGTCTATGTGCCGGAGGCCCTTCAGCTCCAGCGGCTGAGGCAGCGCAACCATCTCTCCAAGGCCGAGGCCCTGGCGCGGATGCGAAGCCAGATGCCCATCGAAGAAAAAAAAAAGATGGCGGACATCCTCATCGATAACTCGGGAACGCTGGAGGAGACGCGCACGAGGACCATCGCGGTCTACATCCGGCTGAAGCAGGGCCGCCCGACGCCATAATCGCCCCGGGCGGCCCGGGGAAATATCCCTTGCAGCAGGGGCGCAAGCAGCCCCGCTGCCGACCGTCACCCCTGCATGGATCACGGAAAGACGAGAGTAATGACGTTTATCGCCGACCTGCACGTTCATTCGAAATATTCACGCGCCACCGCCAGGAACCTCGACCTGGAGCATCTTTACATCGCCGCCCGGCGCAAGGGGATCACGGTGGTTGCCACGGGGGACTTCACCCATCCGGCCTGGTTCGAAGAGATCCGGGAGAAGCTGGTCCCGGCGGAGCCGGGGCTGCTGATGCTGACGGAGGAGATCCAGCGCCGGTGCGACCGCGAGGTGCCTGCTTCCTGCCCGGGCGAGGTCCGCTTCATGCTCGAGACCGAAATCAGCAACATCTATAAAAAGGACGGCCGGACCCGGAAGAACCACAACCTCATCTATGTTCCGGACCTCAAGACCGCCAAGACCCTCAACACCCGTCTGGACGCCGTCGGCAACATCCGGTCCGACGGCCGGCCGATTCTGGGCCTGGACGCCAGGGACCTCCTCGAGATCATGCTGGATTGCTCCGAGGATGCCTTCCTGATTCCCGCCCACATCTGGACCCCCTGGTTTTCGCTTCTGGGCTCCAAATCGGGTTTCGACGCCCTCGCCTCCTGCTTTGGGGATCTCTCCGACAGGATCTTCGCCGTGGAGACCGGGCTCTCCTCCGACCCGCCCATGAACTGGCGCGTTTCAGAGCTGGACACACGAACGCTCGTCTCCAATTCTGATGCCCACTCCCCGGCCAATCTCGGACGAAACGCCAACATCTTCAACACGGACCTCTCCTTTTTCAGCATTCGGGAGGCGCTGGTGCAGGGCGACCCCGCCCGGTGCATGGGGACCATCGACATGTATCCCGAGGAGGGGAAATACCATATGGACGGCCACCGGAAATGCAGCATCTGGCGCCACCCATCGGAAGGCGCTGACAACGGGAATGATTGCCCGGTCTGCGGTGCTCCCATGACCCTCGGGGTGTTGCACCGCGTGGAAGCGCTCGCAGACCGGCCGGCAGGGGCCGGTCCCCCGGGAAGGCCCCCCTTTCACCACCTGATCCCCCTGGCCGAAATCCTCTCGGAGATCTTCGGCGTCGGGGTGAAGACCAAAACGGTCGATCGGCATTTTCAAAAGGCCATCCGCCATCTGGGGCCGGAGCTGTTTATTCTGAAAGACTGCCCCATCGACAACATCCGACGGACGGACATCCCCCTTTTGGGCGAGGCGATTGACCGCATGCGCTCAAGACAGGTCTACATCTCCCCTGGATATGACGGCGAGTACGGCAGGATCCGGGTTTTTGGCGAAGGGGAGAAAGCGGCCCTGGCCGGCCAGACATCACTCTTCGCCCAGCCCCCCCAGGGAAAGCGACGCCGGCCGGCGCCCAAACGCGAAGCTGCCGCACCGCCCACCCCCGCGCGCCGCACCAGGGATGCGGCGCCCCTGCAGCCGAATGCCGCTGGGGCGCCGCCGGCCGAAAAGGCGCCATCCGGCAAGGCCGGCGCCGAGGCAATCCTTCAAGGACTCAACGACACCCAGCAGTCCGCGGTGGTGCACCAAGACGGCCCGATCCTGATCATCGCAGGACCGGGCACGGGCAAAACCCGGACCTTGACCCACCGCATCGCCTATCTCATGCAGGTCCGCCGTGTTCCCGCCGACAGCATCCTCGCCGTCACCTTCACGAACAAGGCTGCCCGCGAGATGGCGGAGCGACTGGCACAGCTGTTGCCCCGGCCGCCGAAAGGCCCGAAAGAGCTCCCCGTCATCCGCACCTTTCACGGATTCTGCCTCACCGCCCTGCGGGAGACCGGGGATGGGCCGATCACCGTCATCGATGAACACGACCGGGCCCTCCTGCTCCAGGCGGCGGTGGACGCAGGCGCCGCTGACGGTCGCACCCGGAAGGGAGCATCGGCCCGGACCTGTTCGGAGCGGATCTCCCTGGCCAAACAGCACCTGCTGGGGCCGGCGGATGAGCTGGCGGCGCTCTGGGGCGAAGCGGCGACGCAATCGATTCAGCCCGTTTACCGCCGCTACCAGGCCATGCTGGCGGCCGAGGGCCTGATGGACTACGACGATCTGATCATGGCCGCCCTCCAGCGCTTCACGGCGGATCCCGGGCTCCAGCGAACCATGGTTGAGCACTATCGGCACGTCCTGGTCGACGAATACCAGGACGTCAACCCCGCGCAGTACCGTCTCATCCGCACCCTCTGCCCCGGAAGCGAGAAGGCGCTTTTCGCCATCGGCGACCCGGATCAGTCCATCTATGGATTCCGGGGCTCGGATGTCGCCTATTTCCAGCGCTTCCAGGAGGATTATCCCGACAGCCGCGTCATTCACCTGCGCCGGAACTACCGATCGGTGGCGGCCATCCTCGACGCGGCCCACCAGATGATCCGCCGGCACAGCCTCAACGGACCCGACATCCGGGCCTATTCGAACATCCAGGGGACGCCGACCCTGACGGTGATGGAGGCACCGACCGAAAAAAGCGAAGCGGTCGCCGTCGGCCGGATCATTGAATCGATGGTCGGGGGATTCGGCTTCCAGTCCATCGACTTCGGCGGCGCCGACGGCCGGCCCGACCAGGCGGAGATGGCGTTCTCCGACTTCGGGGTGCTCTACCGGAGCCACGTCCAGGGCAACATTTTTGCCGAGGTCTTCCAAAACGCCGGCATCCCCTGGCAGATGGCCCATCGCGAAAGCATCTATCGGCAGCCGGGACTCCGGGAGCTTCTTTCCCTTTTCAGGCTCGCCTGCGGCCGTGGCATCCTGAATGATTTTGAACGTCTCTGCCGCCTCCCCGCCATGGGATGGAACGATGGGCGCATCTCGGCGTTTCGGGCATGGTACCACGACCACGAGCTCACCATGCGCTCGCTGCTGGAAAGCGCCCCGGAGATGCCTTCGGAGTTCGCAGCGCCGCTCGCCCGGGTGAGGCAGAGACTGGAGCCCCTGTTTGGCATCGTCGATGAAAATGCCCCCGCCGAGGCGCTGACATTCATCCAGGGTCATCTTGGCATCGGGGCGATGATCGATGCCCACCCCCGGCGCAAGGCGGCGCTGGAAAGCCTTGTTCAGAAGGCTGCGGAGATCCCGGCAGGATCCAAGGCGGACTTTATCGACATGGCGGCGCTGGACACCGATGCCGACGTCCATGAAAAGGCCGTCCAGAAGGTGGCGCTGATGACCTTCCACGCCGCCAAAGGCCTTGAATTTCCGGTCGTCTTCATCGTCGGCTGCGAGGACGGCTTCGTGCCCCTTCGGCCTCGGGGCGGCGGTATGGCGGACCCGGCGGAAGAGCGCCGTCTCTTCTACGTCGGCATGACCCGGGCCATGCACCGGCTGTTCCTGTCCAGCGCCGCATCCCGGACCATTC
>CAJXSB010000404.1 GCA_913060435.1 uncultured Desulfococcus sp. | reverse complement strand
CAGTGCGCCGACATCCTCTGGGAAAACCTGGCGGAAAACTCCATCCACGACATCCTCATCAACAAATACCGCCTCCCCCTGACACGGATCCGCCAGAGCATGACCGCCGTCGGCCTTCCCGAAGACCTGGCCGGTCTCTTCCGGGAGGCGCCGGGGTTCCCGGTCTTCCATTTCCAGCGAACCGCCTACTCCTGCGATACCGCCGTCACCTACGTGGAATACTACATGCGGGGCGACATGGCCTTCAAGGATACCTTCACCCCCACGCTCGAACCCTCGGATTTCCGGGCCTAAAACAACCGCCTCCCCTGATTTCCCGCAGCGGCATATCGGAAAAGGGTTGACAATGCGCCTGCCGACATTTTATGAACGGAAATCTGTATATACAGGCTGGCATTTCTCTGGAATGATGAAAGACCGCGGGCAACGCCGCCGCGGGCAGCGAAAACCACCGGCGAAAGGGAACGGAAGATGTCACTGGAGGCGCTGAGCAGGCTTGTAGAGGAGGGGGAGGCCGAAGAGGCCGGGGCAGCGGCGAAAACGCTGCTCTCGGACGGACAGGACCCCCTCGGGATGATCGAATGCATGACCCGGACCATGGCCCGCGTCGGGGACCAGTTCGCCCGGCTCGAGATATTCCTTCCGGAGATCATGCTGGCCGGAGAGGCCCTCTCCGCGGTGGTGGCGGAAATGGCGCCCTACCTCGAAAAGGCCGGGGGACAGCGGATCAGGGGAAAGATCGTTCTCGGCGTGGTCAAGGGGGACCTCCACGAGATCGGCAAGAACATCGTCAAGCTGATCCTGGAGACCAACGGGTTTCAGGTCGAGGACCTCGGCTATAATGTCGACGCCCTCGCCTTTGTCAAGGCGGCGGAGGCCATGGGCGCGGACATCATCGGCGCCTCCTCCCTGATGACGACCACCATGCCCCGGCAGAAGGAGATCATCGACATCCTGAAGGAGATGGGCATCCGGGACCGGTACAAGGTCATCATCGGCGGCGCGCCGACATCGCGACTCTGGGCGGACAAGATCGGCGCGGACCTCTACTGCCCCGACGCCCGTTCGACACCGGATCTCATCGCCGAGCTGCTGAAGTAAGGAGGACACAAGATGTCGACCGCCTACCGCATGTGGGAAATTCTGGAACGCGCCAAGACCGGCCCCTTCATGGAGGAGGAGGCCTTTCTGCCCAAGCGCTTCACGCCGACCCTCAAGAAGCTGATCCGGAAATACGAGATCCGATACGATCCCGAAACCCCCTGCCCCGCCGACGACGCCATGGCCGACAGCATCTGGCAGGCGGGCTGGGACCTCTTTCGGGAGGTGGGATACTACAACACCGACACCCACCGCATCATCCAGGTCTCCGACGAGGAGATCCGGGAGGCGCTCTACACCGCCCAGCGCCGCTACTGGGTGGGTGCCGGCCGGGACGCCCGGCGCTTCGGGCACCGTACGGTGGAGGACCCCGAGCCCCCCTTCTGCATCATGAGCCCGGACATCACCGTGGACGAAAAATACCACGCGTCCATGTGCATGGCCTACCTCAAGGAGCCGCTCCTGGACGGCCTCTGCGGCCCCATCCTCGAGGAGACCTTCGGCCACCTCATCGAATCCTCGGGGCCGACGGAGATCAGCGGCTGCATCCAGCACATCTACAACCAGAAGATGGCGGCCCGGCTCGTGGGGCGCCCCGATATCTTCATGGTGGCCGTCGGGACGGCGGAGCACGACAGCGGCCAGATCGCCGTCTCCAACGAGCAGTGGGGCGTCCAGAAGACCGACGCGCGCCTGGTGGGGGGCCTCACCGAGTTCAAGACCGCCGACACCCTCCTCAACCGCTCGCTCCACTATGCCCAGTACGGCTGTTTTACCGGCCACCTTACCGGGCCCATCTACGGCGGCTGGTGCATGGGCGCCGAGGGAACCGCCGTCGCCATCGCGGCCTACAGCATTATCGGCCTGGTGGTCCACGGCGCCGTGTTCAATCAGCATTTCCCCTTTCACCTCAACCTCGGCTCCAACACCACCCGGGAGCTCCTGTGGCCCATCGCCATGGCCGGCCAGGCCCTCTCCCGGAACAGCAAACTCATCTACACGTCAAACGGCTTTGCCAACGCGGGCCCCATGACCGAGATGCTCTTCCGCGAGACCGCCGTCCACGCCATGGTTTCGACGGTCTGCGGGTGGAACCTCTGGGAGATGGCTTCGGCCCGGAACAAGTACCGGAACCGGGCGACCCCCCTGGAGGCGCGCCTGGGATGCGAGGCCGGACATGCCGTGGCCCACGGCGGCCTCTCCCGGGAGCAGGTCAACGAGATCGCCCTCCGGATCCTGGCCAGCTACGAGGATCAGGCGGCGGATGCGCCCATTGGCGCGGAGTATCCCGAATGCTACGATGTCGCCAAGGCCGTGCCGACCCCGGAGCACCTGGACATGTACCGGCGGGTCAAGGACGAGATCGCGGCCCTGGGCGTTCCATTCCCCTACTGACGACGGAGAAACACGATCATGGCGAAACAGATGCTCATCGACGCCACCATGGGACGCCGGACGCCCACCGCGCCCTGGGTCCCCTATGCCGGGGTCAATGGCGCCTACCTGATCCAGGAAAAGGCGGACCGTTATTTCCAGGACCCCGCCCTCCTGGCCCGGGGGGTGGTCGAAGCGGCGCGGACCTACCGCGCCGACGGCATCCCCCTCCTTTTCGATCTCTCCGTAGAGGCGGAATCCGTGGGGTGCGGCCTGGAATACTGGGAGGACAACGTCCCCTCGGTGCGGACCCACCCCTGCGACGGGCAGACGCCCGAAGCGGCGGGCCTTCGCCTCCCCGAAAAAAGCAGCGGACGATGGCCCGTGATCTTCGCGGCGGCGGAGATCGCCAAACCGC
The DNA here is from genome assembly GCA_913060435.1 of uncultured Desulfococcus sp. Classification (GTDB taxonomy): domain Bacteria; phylum Desulfobacterota; class Desulfobacteria; order Desulfobacterales; family Desulfococcaceae; genus Desulfococcus. The sequence continues at coordinate 989 of CAJXSB010000404.1, read as the reverse complement.
GGCTTGACGAGATGGACTGCGCCATGCTCGGCCTCGTGACCGGGCCCCTGACCCTCGCCTCCCATCTGGCCGGGGTGCGCATCTTCACCGCCGTCAAAAAGGACCCGGATTTCGCCCACGCGGTCGTCCGCTTCGCCGGGGAGATCGGCGGACGCGCCGCTGCCTTCTACGCGGAGATGGGCTGCGACATCATCGCCATCGTCGACCCGGTGGCCTCCCAGATTCGGCCCGAGACCTTCCGGGAGTTCGTCACCCCCAACTGCGCCGCCAGCGTCCGGGCCATCCATGCGGGGGGATGCGCCTCGTCGTTTTTCATCTGCGGCGACTGCACCAAGGTGGTGGAGGAGGTCTGCAGCGTCGGGACCCATGCCTTTGCCGTGGACGAGCAGATGAACCTCAACTTCATACGGGACATCGCACGAAAGCACGGCAAGGGCTTCGGTGGAAACCTCAAGCTGACCCTGGCCCTGAGCCTCGGCCTCATCTCCCCCCGGGAGGATGCCCTCATCAGCCTGGCGGCGGGCGGCAATGAAGGCTACACCTTCGCACCCGGCTGAGACCTCCCCTTTGATACTCCGGCGGAGCATCTCAACCAGGCCCTTGAAGCCCGCGACTTTTTCGACGAATACTACCCCAAGTACCCCGCGCCGTGACCCGGCCCGGAGCGAGGAGCGCCCCTTGACCGAAAAAATCCGCATCGACGTCCTCACCCTCGACAGCGTCCAGTGCGCGGCCTGCGGCTACATGATGGAGTCGATCGCCGCCCTCCCCGGGGAGATCCAGGACCTGATCGACTACCGGGAGTGGTCCATCAAGACGCCCGCAGGGGTGGCCCGGTTCACCGAGCTCAAGGGGAGGGTGCTGCCGACCATCTGCATCGCGGGCGACCTGGTGTTCCAGAGCATCATCCCCCAGTACGAGGAGCTCATCGACGCCCTGGCGGCGCGTGCCCCCAGCACGGCGGTCCGGGACCGGCTCGTCGCCCTGAG
>CAJXSB010000403.1 GCA_913060435.1 uncultured Desulfococcus sp. | reverse complement strand
TCAGTTCGGGTCGGCCGGGGGTCACAGCAGCATGGCCCGGGCGGAGATACCGACCGCTGCGATTTCCGAGAAGGTCGACGTCCACGACGAACACCAGGTGCTCCATTGGATCATCCAGCGGATTGAGACGAAGCATCCAGCGCCCCAAGGCTGCAGGAAGGGGGACGTGGACATCGAGGAGTACGTCCGATGACCGCCGGAGACCGGGGGCCTCGTCGCCGGGAGGCGGCCATGATGGAAGCGGCGGGCGACCTTTCCGTCGTCGTCCTGGGCTCGGGGACGTGCGTTCCCTCGCTGCGGCGAAGCGCCTGCGCCGTATACATGGCGACCGGCGGTGCGAGGCTGCTGTTCGATATGGGACCGGGGACCATGCGCCGGCTTCTGGAGGCGGGCACGGAGATTTCCGACATCACCCACATCTTCCTGAGCCATTTTCATCCGGATCACACGGGAGAACTCGTGCCCTTTCTCTTCGGCAACAAATATCCGGACCTCCGCCGGAGGAGCCCGCTGACCCTGGCGGGCGGGCGGGGGCTTGCCGATTTTTTCGCGGGGTTGACCCGTGTTTATGGGAAATGGATCGAGCTGCCGCCCGATCTTTTCCGGATTCTGGAGTTCGACACGTCCGGGCCGGACGGATGCCGCTTCGAAGGATTCCGCGTGGACACGGCGCCAACGGTCCACAACCCCGAGAGTGTCGCCTTCCGGGTGACCGGCAGCAACGGCCGCTCGGCCGTCTATTCCGGCGACACCGATTTCAGCGAAGCCCTCATCCGCCTGGCTCGCAATGCAGACCTTCTGATCTGCGAGGCAGCCCTGCCGGATCCGATGAAGGTGGAGAAGCATCTGACGCCTTCCCTGGCGGGCGAGATCGCCCGGCGCGCCGCAGTGAAACGCCTGATGCTGACCCATTTCTACCCCCCCTGCGATACGGCGGACATCCGGGGGCAGTGCCGGAAGGCCTATGACGGGCCGATTCTGATTGCGGAGGATCTGATGGCGGTGGCCTGGTGAAAGGGGGCGATCCATGGCGCAGTATCCGGTAAATCTCAATGTGCGTGGCCGCCGCTGCGTGGTCATCGGCGGGGGAGCGGTCGGCACGCGCAAGGCGCTGCGACTGGCTGCCTGCGGGGCCCGGGTGACCGTGATCAGCCCCGTTGTGACCAAGGCCCTCCAGCCGCACATCGACAGCGGCGCGGTGCACTGGGTTCGCCGGGGATACCGGCGCGGCGATCTGTTGCTGGATCCGTTGGAGAACGAGGTGTCGGCGCCGGAGGCTCCGGGCGGCTCCGAAAGGGTTTTCTTGGCCTTCTCGACCACCGAGGATCCTGCCATCAACGTGCGGGTGCGGGATGACGCCCGGCGCCTCGGCATCCTCTGCAATATCGCCGACCGTCCCGGGGACTGTGACTTCACGCTGCCGGCGCTGGTGGCACGGGGGGACCTGACGGTGGCGGTCTCGACGTCGGGCAGCAGCCCGGCCCTGGCCCGGCGGCTCCGGAAGGAGCTGGAAGAGCAGCTGGGGGAGGAGTATGCCGTCGGCCTGAAGATCCTGGGGGCGGCCCGGAAGCGGCTCCTGGGGGAGGGGCACGCCCCCGAGGCCCACCAGCGGCAGTTCCGGGCCCTGATCGACGGCGGGCTGATTTCCATGATCCGGGAGCGGCGCTTTGAAGCGGCCGACCGCCTGCTGGTCGATACGCTGGGCGATGGCTACACTTTTGATTCACTGATGAAGGCGACTTGAGGGAAAACAATGGATGCGATGAGCAACCTCGTGGTGGCGACCGTGGTCTTCTACCTCCTCAGCACCCTGGGCTATTTCGGCTACCTCTACATGCAGCGGGAGCCCTGGCAGAAATTCGGATACGGTCTTCTGGGGGCGGGATTCGTCTGCCATACCGCCCTCATCGCATACGCTTTTGCCCGGTTCGGTTCGCTGCCGGCCCACAATCTGCATCAGACCCTCGTCCTGGTCGGGTGGGCTGTCACCGCCTTCTTTTTCGTGTTCCAGTATCGCTTCAAACTGAAGGTGATGGGCATCTATGCTGCGCCTCTGGCAGCCTTTGTCATGATCATCTCCTCGCGGCTCCCCGTAGAGCCGGCACAGGTTCAGGCCCATTTCCGGAGCGTCTGGGTGGTGTTTCACGTGGTCATCATTCTGATCGGCGAAGCGGCGTTTGCCATGGCCTGCGGGGTGGGGATCCTTTACCTGCTCCAGGAGCATGCCATCAAGCACAAGAAGCGGGGTTTTTTCTATCGCCGCCTGCCGTCTCTGGAACTTCTTGACAGCACGGGATATGCGTGTATTGTGTCTGGATTTACCCTGCTGACCATCGGGCTGATCGGCGGTTTTCTCTACGCCAAAATCGTATGGGGCCGATTCTGGAGCGGCGACCCCAAGGAGGTCTGGTCGGGAATCATGTGGCTCTTTTATGCTGGACTGCTCCACGAGCGGCTGGCCGTCGGATGGCGCGGACGAAAGTCAGCGATCATGTCCATCATCGGTTTTGTGGTGCTGCTCTTTACGTTTTTGGGTGTTAATATGCTTTTCGAGGGACATCATGGAGAATTTACGCAATGGTAAGCCATGCCGTTCAACCGGAGACGTTTGATGAAGGGAGGCCGGCCATGGAGAATGGTGAACACAGGGACCCTGCGGATGTCAGCGCGGTGACACCGACGGCGGGGGAGGACCCTTCGCTCTGCTGCCTGGCATGCGACCAGGAGCGGCCGCGGCTGTCCATCGTGCTCCTGGGACTCAACCATAAGACCGCCGATGTCGCGCTTCGGGAATGCCTCGGCTTTTCGGATGAAGAGGCCGACCATGCCCTCCGAACCTTTCAGACATCGCCGGTGATCCGCGAGGTCTTTCTGCTGTCGACCTGCAACCGCGTCGAGATCCTTGTCGCGACTCCCGACACGGCGGCCGCGGTGGCGGCCGCCAAAACCTATCTCAGCGAATCGAAGCGGCTGCCGGTAGCGGATTTTGAATCCGCGCTCTACATCCATTACGGCGACGATGCCGTCCGCCATATTTTCCGGGTGGCCGCAAGCCTCGATTCGATGGTCGTCGGCGAGCCCCAGATCCTGGGCCAGATCAAGGAGGCCTATCGCGCCGCCGTCGACAAGAAGACTTCGGGGGTGATCCTGAACCGGCTGCTGCACAAGACCTTTTTCGTGGCCAAGCGGATTCGGACCGAAACCGGCATCGGCGACCACGCGGTCTCCATCAGCTATGCGGCCATCGAGCTCGGCCGGAAAATCTTCGGTGACCTCGAGGAGAAGAAGGTGCTGCTGGTGGGCGCCGGCGAGATGGCCGAGCTCGCGGTGGAGCATCTCATCCGCCACCGCTCCGGGAGGATTTACGTCGCCAACCGGACGTTCGAGCGGGGGGTGGTGCTGGCCGACCGTTTTCAGGGGAAGGCCATCCGCTTCGAGGAGATCCCCGACGCGCTACACGACGTGGACATTATCATCTCCTCCACCGGATCCCCCGATTTCATCCTGCGGCGCGACCAGGTCAAAAAAGTGCTGCGCCCGCGCAAGAACCGCCCGCTTTTCTTCATCGATATCGCTGTGCCGCGGGACATCGACCCGGAGATCAATCGTCTTTCGAACGTCTATGTCTACGATATCGACGACCTCAAAGACGTCATCGAGGAGAATGTCGAAGACCGTCAGCGGGAGGCCCGTCGGGCCGAGGGCATCATCGATGAGATGGTCGTCAAGTTCCGGCAGTGGTACGAGGGGCTGGACATCATCCCGACCATCAAGGGGCTGCGGGAGAAGTTCTACGGCATCGCCGATGCGGAGGTCCGGAAGACCCTGAACCACTCCCTCGGCCACCTTTCCGCCGAAGACGGCCAGGCCATCCGCCGTATGA
>CAJXSB010000402.1 GCA_913060435.1 uncultured Desulfococcus sp. | reverse complement strand
CAGGTCGCCATAGCGCTTGGTCACCCGGTCGAAGCGCACCATGGGCGCATCCCGTTCGGGCAACTCCAGGGGGAATGTCTCTTTATCCATTATTGTCAATCCTTTGTGTAGAGCCTTTTCATCCCCAGCGACGCGCGCACCCAGTCCTCGAAGCGCCGGATGGACATGGCCGCCGGCAGCGAAATCGCCAGAAAGATCGCCCCCACGAGGGTGTAGGGCTCGAGGAAGCGGTAGGTCTCCGCACCGATGGCGGTGGCTGCGTGGAAAAGCTCGGTAACCCCGATGACCGAAAGCATGGGGGAGTCCTTGAAGATGCCCACCAGGTAGTTGCCGAGGCCCGGGATGATATTGGGGATCGCCTGCGGGAGGATGATCTTGAAATAGGTCCGCCGGACGCTCAGGTTGAGGGCGATGCAGGCCTCCCACTGTCCTTTGGGAACGCTGTCGAGCCCCGCCCGGTAAACCTCGGAGAGATATGCGGCATAGTGCAGGCCGATGGCGGCCATGCCGGCGGTCCATGGCGACAGGCGTACACCGAACTGGGGGCCCACGTAGAAGACGAAAAAGATCTGCAGCACCAGCGGCGTCGAACGGATCAACTCGACGGTTTCCCGGACCGCAAGGGTCAGGAGCCGGAAGGGGGTCCGCTGCGCCAGGGCGAAGATGAGCCCCGCCACCAGGGCGATGAGGTATCCGAACCCGGCGGCCATCAGCGTATTGACGGTGGCCTCGAGGAGCCGCGGCAGAATCTCGATGACAAAATCCCATTTCCAGTCAAACATGACGCTATCCTATGCTCAGCTTTCTGGCGAGCCGTTGCTCCAGCCAGCGCATCCCCGGCGTGATCAGGCAGCGCGCCATCACGTAGTAGATGATCAGGGCCGTGCCGAAGGCCTGGGCCGACTGGAAGGTCGTCATATTGATCTGCTTGGATTCGAACATCAGGTCCGAGACGGAGATCAGCGCGACCAGGGCCGACGACTTGAGCAGCTCGATCAGGAGGTTCCCCCAGGGCGGCAGCATATTGCGCAGGGCCTGGGGAAAGATGATCCGGCGCATCCGCAGGACCGGGCCCATACCGATGGCCGTGGCCGCCTCATACTGCCCACGGGGAACCGACTGCACACCGCCACGGACCAGCTCGGCCCCGTAGGCCCCGAGGTTGAGCCCCAGGGCCAGGAAGCCGGCCGTAAATTTCTCCAGCGTGATGCCGAACAGCGGCAGTACGAAAAAAATCCAGTAGAGCTGCACCAGAAGCGAGGTGCCCCGAAAGACCTCAATATAGGTGACGCCCACCCATCGCACTGGTGCGATGGGTGCCATCTTCATGAAGCCGGTCGTCACCGCGACGGCGATGGCCAGGAGTGTTCCCAGCGCCGTCTGCTGGAGCGTGACAACGGCGCCGTCGAGGAAACGGGGACCGTACGCCTGAAGAAATTCAAGGTAATTCTGCATCGCCGGTTCTACCGATTCTCGCAGACATGGGCGGTGGTCGTGTCGCCGGGAAGCTGGGATTTGCTGTATCCATACGCGTCAACAGCCTTCATCATCTTCTCCGACCCCAGGTATGTTTCCAATGCCGCATTGAAGGCGGCCAGGAATTCGGTGTCGGCTTTGCGGAAGCCGATGCCGACCCAATTGAAGGTCCATTCGGGGTTCTTGGTCGGATCGGTGGGCTCCACGGCACCGCCGCTCTCCTTGGAGAGGTGGAGGGCGCTGAAATAGGTGAGCCCCCCCGCGTCGGCACGGCCGGCCTTGACCGCCGCCAGGATCTCCGTGTTGCCGGGCACGGTCATGATATTCTCCTCCGGAACGCCCTCTTTCTTGGCGTTTTCGATGGTGCTGTAACCGGCGCCGGTAACGATAACGGCATTTTTCTCCTTGATGTCCTTGTAGCTCTCGATGCCTTTGGGGTTGCCCTTGGGAACGATGAAGCATTCGCCGAAAACCCCGATGGGTTCGGAGAAGTTGACATTCTCGCAGCGGCTTTTGAGGATGTACATCCCGCCGGTGATGATGTCGAAGCGGTTTGCCTTGAGCCCCGGGATCAGCCCCCCCCAGTCGGTGACCACCGGCTCGATGTTGTTGTATCCCATGGTTTCGAGAACGCCCAGCGCGATGGCGTTGACAAACCCGAGGGGCTTCTGGTTGTCGCCCGGATAGGCCCAGGGAACCTCGTTGGCAAACCCGATCCGGATCGATTTCCCGCTGTTGACCCGGTCCATGACGTCGTCGGCGTGGGCCGTGGCGCCCAGGCCCAGGAAAATCAATGTCCATACGGCGATCAGGGAAACAAACGTCAGTCTCTTTGCTGCTGCAGGCATCATCTCCACTCCTTTGGTATTCGTTTAGGTTTCATCACCGTCCAGCACATCCACGGCAACGTCCACCGTATGACGGCAAAAAATATTTTGTGTTGAATTGAATAATACAATGCCGTATTGGATCGGCGTCTTCACATACGCTCCCTTGCCAAAACATCTTAATTCATAAAAACAATAACTTCATTAAAACTACTTTCTATGCTTTGACCTGAAAGACTATCTATGTTAGCCGATTCCCCCACAATATTCAATTGCACTGAAAGTTTATAGCCCCATGTCTGGCCAGGAGAGACGGGGTTAGGCCGTGGGGGGGGATCCATTTGAAAGAATGCACGATAATTCGACGGTTTTGAACGAATGGTAGGCCAGGCGTACTGCGGCGCCCCGGAAACACGAATGCCCATCGTGGGGATGGGCATTCGGAAAAACGTTATGATTCCGATTATCGAGAAGCGCGGGCCGAGCCCTTGAGGTGCCGCAGCACCGCCGCCGCTCAAACATCGCGCTCCGGCGCCGCCTTCCTGTCCCGCAGCGCCTGGCGCAGTATCCAGCCGTAGTGGCCGGCGGCGACGCTGCTCAGCAGCGCGGCCGTCCAGAGCATCATGCAGAGGCTGCAAGGGAGGAGAAGTGCGGCCAGCAGCAGGAGGAACTGACCAGCTGTCGCCAGCTTCCCCGACCACCGGACCACCATACGGTCGAACGCCGCCCAGGACCGGCTGCAGGCGGCATATACCGCGGTGGCGGCCACGACAATATCCCGGACCAGGATCAGCGGGATCCACCATAAGGAAAATCGGCCGCCGGCGGCGACGGTAGCCAGGGCGCTCAAGATGAAGAGCTTGTCGGACACCGCGTCGAGCATGCCCCCCATCCGGCTCTGCACCTGCCACCTTCGGGCCAGCCAGCCGTCCAGGACATCGCTCAGTCCGCCGGCGATGACCAGCCAGGGCCACAGGCATTCCGGGCTGAAGGGAAACAGCGCCGCCAGCGCGAGGCGGGACATCGATATGAAATTGGGGAGGCGTCGCTGGGTTCGACGTTTCATGCGGCACCTGACTTCAAAAGTTCAAGGTGGCGTCACGGGCTCGGGGGCAGGCGCCTTCCGGGCCGCTTGGAGAGTTCGGCCGCCGGTTCCGGCCAGCACAGGCGCTGCTGTGCTCGTTTTTCATTGGCCAAAGAAAGGATCATGGCGGCAGTGGATCTGGACATGCGGCGGAAAGGCAGGAGTGCAGCGCGGGGTTTGCAGGGGAAGTCCTGAAGCGGGTTCGGCAGTGCCGGGGTCAGGCACCGCAGCAGGCTTCGTCTGCTGACTTCCGGTTGGAAAGAAATGACGTCAAGCAGGATCCTCCAAAGGGATCACCGCTCCCGATCATCCGGTGCAGCTTCTTCCCTCAGCCGTTTTTCCCAATAACATCGGAAGTCGGCAGCATACTTTTCGATCCATTCCATGACCGCCTGGTTGCCGAGATCTACCCCCGCCTTTTCGGATTCAATCCATTTATGCTTGAGGATCTCCTGGAGCTGCAGGTAATGGATCATTTCCCAGGTCGACCGATGCATATCCGCCGTCTGACCTTTTTCAACAGCTGGTTGATATCTCAT